>DQLC01000007.1 GCA_015660425.1 Alphaproteobacteria bacterium | reverse complement strand
TTAGATGGTAAAAATATGATTCATTCTGTTCAAAAAGTAAGAGAATCAGGTAATAGTGATATTATGTTAACTGAAAGAGGTAGTATGTTTGGATTAGGTAACCTGGTTGTAGACTTTAGACAGATCATTGATATGAAAGAATTTGGTTATCCTGTTATTATGGACTGTACACATTCCACACAGAAACCTAGTTCATTAGGAGATAAGAGCGGCGGTGAGCGGAAGTATGCTATACACTTTGCAAAACTTGCGAATGCTATAGATGTAGATGGATTTTTCTTTGAAGTTCATCCAGATCCAGATAACGCATTATGTGATGGCCCCAATATGATACAATTAGATAATTTTGAAAATATATTAAAACAAATAACATGAAAATATATATAGGACACGATTCTAGTTTTCCACAAGCCACTAGGGTTTGTAGAAGATCTATAGAAGATCATTCAGAAAAAGGGGAACATGAAATAAAATACTTAGATAAAAAATCACTAACAAGAGTTGGCGTGTATGGTAGGGATAATGTTCTTGGTGAATCAACTGAATTTTCATTTACTAGATTTTATGTACCATTATTATGTCATTATGAAGGTATTTCTTTATTTATTGATAATGATTTTGTATTTAAATGTAATCCAACAGAATTGGATAAATACTTAAAAAATAAACCAGTTGCTGTTGTGAAACATGAATTAAAAGAAATGCCTAGTACTAAAATGAATGGTATTGAGAATAAATCATATCCTAAAAAATGTTGGAGTTCTTTAATGTTGTTTGATAATAGTAAATTAAAAAATCTAACCAAAGAATATTTAGACGATGCTAGTCCAGCAGATCTTCATCAATTTGCTTGGGTTGATAAAAAGGATATATCAGAAATCCCAAGATCATATAATCACTTAGTTGGTTATTATAAGAAACATAATAAAATAAAAGCAATACATTACACTCAAGGTGGACCTTGGTTTGAAGAATATAAAAACGGTGAATTATCAGAAGAATGGTGGAAAGTATACAAGAGTTTGTAAAAAATAAACGGATAGTATTTGTAGGTAATTCAGTAGAAATAATGAATCATAAATTAGCTGATATTATCAATAGTTATGATATTGTGATTCGTTTTGGAAGAGCTATTGAAGCTAATAAATTACAAGAGGAATCTATAGGTACTAAAGTAGATATATGGGTGACAGGACAATTCAGAGCACCATGTTATATTCCACTTAAAAAAGAATTTAAAACTGGTAGATTTAAAGATACTAAAATCTTAGTTAATAGATGTAGAGGAAATTTTGGATTAAGAGGTTGGGTATTTGAAGATCATTTACCTAAAGGTATGCCTTATACTCAAATGTATACAGATAGAGAAATTATTGATCTTATGAGATCTTTTGGTAAAGACATAATACATACAAAATATTTAAGACCATCGGCTGGATTTTTAACTATATTATGGTTTATAAATAAAGTTAAAACATATAAGAGTTTAAATTTAATAGGTTTTGATTTCTTTGCTAAATCTATAAAAGAACGAGCAACAGATAAATATGGAACATTAAGCGCGGCAGATCCACATAGTTGGCATTTACCAGTATATATGGTTTCTAGTGGTGCTCATGATAAAGATATGGAACAGCAATATATATCTTTCTTAGAAAGAAGAGGGTTGCTTAAATGGAATGTGTTGAGTGATTTAAAAGAAGGTAAGATCAAATATACAGATTGGATGAAGGGAATGAAGATTATAAAGAGTGGTCCAAAAAGATCTAAAGTATCAAAAATTTGATATTAGTGTAATTATTACTACTAATGTTAGTATTGTAACTAAAGTTATAAAATGAGGGTGTTTATATTTATCGTCCATGATAAAGTAATCACCCTTTTATTTTTTTATATAATGTTTTTTATGTTATCAGATTGTTAACTTTAAAACCACTCTCCAAATTGTCTAATTTTATTAAGTTTCTTAAATCCAAATTCCATAATTCTTTTCCAAGATTTTCTAAAAATTTTAGATGTATATACGTACATTAATTATTTTTCTTTTTAGCTCCTCCACCACTAGTAACCGGGTTTACTGCCGTTGGGTTACCAGAGAATCCACTAGTACCAGAAGGACCTCCAAAGTTTCCGCCACTTGATGGTACATTAATTTGTATAGTTGGTCGTATAGTACTTATACCAAATGTACTTCCTGAATAGTTTATATTATTACCAAAATTATAAGGATAATAATCATATATATAATTAAATGGACGATAATAATAACGAGGTCTATGACCATAATTATATCCTATAATATTATATATAACATTAGGTTTAATTGCTTCAATAGGTATTTGTAATGTATCCCCATTTTCAGTTATAGCTAATACATGTGTAACTTTTATTTGTTCTTTCCTAACTTTATATATAGAAGAACTACAACTACTTAATACAAAAAGTAGTATAAGAGCCATAAGTACTGCAAATATTATTGATATTTTATCTTCTAATGTTTTCATATTTTTATTTTGTTATTACCGAATATGTTGTTCCGCTAGGACATTTCTTAGCCCTTAAGCATCTATTTCTATTTGAACCCGGATCCACATAACTCACGTGTACCCAGTCTGGATTATTTTCATCACCAAATTCCCATATCATCTGATCGAAATCACAATGATCTTGAATCCAATTAAACATAGTTGAATTTGACATCACTCCAAAAGTATCATCAATATCCATAGCTTGGCCATGACAATGCTGTGATTTTCGGCTTCCACCGATAGCTTTATTCAATTCTGGTCCTCTATAGAACGAGTTTATCCGTATTGGACCTCCTACGTACATTCTAAGGGGTTCAAATATCTTTTCTGATAACAACTTCATGTTTTGTAAATGATCGTCAGAGGGTTCATTATCTAAACCCAATCTTAAAGCTGTGATGCTACGTACTCCTTCGTCGTAGCTTATATGCTTACTTATTTTTTCCATTATCCTTTAATAACTTCTTTGATTTTTTTTGCTTTAGTTTTTATTTCTTCTGCTTTAGCAATTATTATATCATCAACTGTGGTTTTACTCCATAGTAATGTCCACACGTCTTTCCAATATTGTTTTGTTAATTTCCACATAATTTTTATTTATTATTAAAATTTTGAAGCTGTATTGATCTCATCAATAGCTCCTTGTACTTCGCTTAAATTAGTTGGTAGTAATAAATCCAACCCAGCTTTAAATATTTCTTCTTTTACACCCTCTTTAAATATTATAAGAGTAGGTGCCATCCTTACTTTGTATTTCTTTTTAGCCATTGGAGCTTTTGCGAGATCCACTCTGTAATAAACCGCATTTTTAATCTTATCCCAGTCGGCAAAACAGTTCTCAGCGTTAAAGGCAACCCAAAACTCCACAACAATAGGTAGCTTATCGTCATCTCCAAATACGTGATGCTCTTTAATTTTTTCTTCGAAGTTTGAATCCTCGATCCAATATTCTTCAGGTACTGTAACTTGTGCAAATATTGTATTAGTTAATAATATTAACAGTAGTATAAAATTGTATTTCATTGTTTTGTTTTTTCATTATCAATTATCTTTTTGTAAATCGTATAACCTTTCATCCATCTTGTCCAATGTCTCTTTTATTTCTTGCACATCCTCTTGGGTATCCATTATAGTTTGACGAATCAATTCATCTTTCATATCAAATTCCATTCTCTCTATTACTGGCTCAGGTAGTTCCTTAGCTAAAGCTATGTCAGCTTGTAAAGTAAACCACATACCTACCATTGCTATTAAACCACCAATCACTAACCCTATAGTTTTAAGATCAACCGTTATTTTCGTATTCTCCCCAATTTGTTTTGCCATACCCTTTTATTTAAACGTTAAATTAACTCCAAAATTAGTATTGTATATTCTTGAATCCCAAAATTTAGTATATTCACCTTCTATAAATACACCAATTGCATTACTAACTTTCCATCCAAACATTAATCCAACTTGGAAATCATCCCATTGTGCTTCTTTACAATCTTCAATATGACCACCAACTCCCCAACAATCTCTATGTAAATAAGAAAATTGATCTTCACCTTTTAAATACTTATGTGCGGGTAGTAAATAATTACCATAAGCATGAAGCCAGAATTTATTTTTATAATGATAAAAATCTGCTCCAACAATAGGTGCTACTTCGCCATATGAAGGTAATGTATCCCATATTGTATTGTTATATCTATTCATTAATTCAGGCATAATTCTATCTCTAAAATCTTGATCTGTATATGCTACAACCTCTCCATCTGGATCAGTCCAGTACCAGTTATATGTATTATTACCGTTTTCATCTTCTTGTGTATAATACCAATCATTATAACCATAATCAAACCCTAAGGTATACCACGCGTTTGCAGCATTACCAAATTCATCTGTTTCATTTAACCATATTTCCACAGGGTTGTATCCATATGCTTTTTCATGTGTACGATATATAACACCAGCTGAAACACTAAATTTTTTACCAATAGGTAATCTCGCTCTAGCTTCAGCAGAAAAATATTTAAAATCAACATTACCCTGCGATCTTTGTTCTAATTTAGCAATATGATACTTGCCAGTGTGTCTAACAAAATATCTAGAATTTATAAATTCTTCTCCACGTTCCCTTTCTTTTTCATAATGTATTAGGTATTCTAAACCTTTAACAGCCGCTGTAGGAGCTGATAAAGCTACATTATTTTCAGTACCATTATAAAAATTAGTACCTTTAATTTCATAATCAAATCTAGCTAACTTCCTAATACCTATACCATATCTATAATCAAAAGGATGATAAACTGTATTATCTACAACAGTTGGTATTGCATATAAATTATCTGGATCTGTTCTAATAAAGTAATTAGGTCTTTGTGTTTCGTAAGCATTACCTACATTACCAGCTACATAAAATGTTCCATACTTAAGAAAGTCTTTATATACGTCTTTAAAAAACTGTGCGTTTGCGTTACTAGATAATAGTAACATTAGTGTTATTAGTAGTATTCTCATAGTTTAAGTCTTTTCTATATTATTACTCGTTATTCCTTTTTCTTAATCTTTCAACTTCTTTTTTTATCCAAGCGTTTTTTTGTTTTGTAGTTAGTTTTTGATATGATTGATATGTCAAGTTATTCATATTTGCAATTATTTGCTTTTTTAATTTAGTAAATTCAGCCCTTGTTTTTTTACCTTTTTCAATACCCTCTTGTTTTCTTTTCTCTTTAGCTTCTGATTTAATTAGATCGTGTTCAGGGAATGGTTCAACACCAACATCCCAACTATTCCAACCCATTGCCATAGCAACTCTTTGCCAAGTTTGATGTCTTGCATCTAAAGCAGCATATGTATTTGTTGTTATATTTACAAGTCTAGCTAAAGGAATATTTGTTGCAGCTTCTATTAGATTCCCGCCAACAGAATATATTGGACTATCTAAATTAAAACCTCGAGCATCTATAACATCTTTTTCAAATCTTGTGTAAGTTTGAATTGCGCCATAACCTTTTCTAATTTTACTACCAAGTGGCGGAGATAAGTTAACAGCTTCTATTATCGTATACGTATGATCGGCTAAAAATCCTTTTTTCTCTTGTTCTTGATATTTTAAAATCATATTTTTAAGAGTAGATACAATAGCTCCAGGTAAACCAGAACCTCTTAATATGGTATCAACCATATTATTAGCAACCCTGATTTTTTTCTTCATATCTTTTTCATTTTGCCTTTCTTCATCTTCATCTTCATCACCTTGCATTCCAGGTAGTAAAGCAAATAAAGCTGATTGTAAAGCATTAAATGCAAAGTTTTGAACAGCACCGTAATACAATATCTTAGATATATGTGATTTAGCATCACCTCTACCGTTAATTAAATCTCTAGCAGCTTTCTTCATTAGTCTATTATATTGGAAAGGAGTATTTTGCCATGCAAATATAACCCTACCTAAAGAACTGGCTTGTATTTGAGATATTAAAGCTGGATCTGCTGATTGCTGGGTTTTCTCTGATACTTCTGAAAAATCCTCCCATGCTCTTTTTTTAGCTTCAACTTTATTATAACCTTGTTTTATATACGTGTTGATCCTGTTTCTATACATTGTTGCGCCACCTGCTGATATTGCAAAACTATCCACTATTCTTGTTGGAGTAAAACCTATCTTAAGTAGATAAGCTAATACACCCTTTGGACCACCTTTATTAGCGGCTTGTGCTAATTCTGCTTCTTGAACATTTAATTGTAATCCCCCTCTTCTTTGTTTTAATTTAGCTGAATTAAATATAGTTAAGAAATCACTCCAATATTGTGGTTGATTAGCAAATGCTTTTGCTGCCATTAAAGGATTGTTATCACTCCAATTCATAAAGTTTAAAGTAGATATACTTTGTAGAGTAGCAGATCTAAAATTAAAGAACATAGTAGCACCAACAGAATTATTTATCCATTCCATAAAATTATTTACTTGTGCATTACTACCACTTGGTCTATTAGTACCATTTTTCATTCTATAAATAGAATCTTCTATAGCTTCCCTCATTGGAGTTCCGTAAACAGCTTCTACTTTATTTAAATTATCTTTACTAAATATAACATCAATATTATCATTGAATTCAGTTAAAAATGCTTTTCTACCATGTACATCTGTAATTTCTCTTAAATTACTAGGTATACTTTCTACAACCCAATAATCACTTGGTTTTAAATATTCGTTTGATTTCGTAACACCTAATAAATTTTCAGCAAATAATTGAACTTGAGGTTCTTTACTTATCATGTTTTTAACACTTGCTAAATCTCTTTTTGCTAACCCAGGTATTGTGTGACCCGCTTTATCCCATAAATATATTCTTACAGCTTGATCGTAAGTTAATAGACTATTAGGTATTTTTTTACCAAGTTTACGTTTAACACTTGGATACTGTTTAGTTAATGCTCTATAGTCATCTTGAATATTTTGCCTTGAAAGATTAACAGCTTGAACACCTCTATCATAAGGTCTCATTATTTTATCATTCATCCATTTTAATTGCTGATCTCCTTTTTTACCTTTACCAATAAAGTTATACATTAACCCCATAAAGTCTTCAGCGCTAGGTGGAAGATAAAAAGTAAATTGCCCTGTTTGAGCACCTTTTATTTTAGCCATAGCTGCTGAATATACAGCTTTTGCGCTAATACCTTTTTTAATCTCAATCATTTCATTAAAATCTTGAGATAAATTCAAACTAAACATAGCTTGTTGTACATCCGATTTTACATCTATAACATCTAATACAGATTTAACAGCTTCTACGTTTCTAATTTGATCATCAGCAAATAAGAAATCATTATATCCTTCAGCTGCTCTTTGTACTATCCAATCTGCTTTAGCTAATGGTGTTCCATCTTCAAGACCAACAATATTTTCTATTTTAATATCTAACCCAATACCTTTTAAAAAAGCTTGTATTGCTGCGTCTGCAGCTTGTGGTCTAGCTGTTAATATAAATATATCATTATTACCAAATTTGTCTTTTAATGCTTTTGCTTTATCAAAGAATGGACCCTTTTTACCTTTCTTAACTTCATTGAATTCTGAATAATCAAATTCAGCGCCCATTGCTTCTAATTCCGCGTGTCGTTGTGCAAATTCAGCAGGTGTTAATGATCCTGTGTCTGATATTCCTCCCCAGCCAACAACAGCTGGATTAAATCCACCATCAGGTAATCTTCTAGGTATTTTATAATGAATTTTACTATCTGTTATTGCTAATGTATCATCAAAATCTATAACACTAATACCTTTTCTTTTTTTATCTTTTTTCTTAGCAAGTTCTAAAGCTTTGTCAACAAGTTTTAATTTATCAATCATTTCGATATTTGATAAATTTTTTGACATCATGACTCCAGTAGATTTTAATACTTTTAAGTTATTAGCTTGTGCTTTTTTAAAAGCTTTTTTATTTTTAATTATTTCAGGTCCTATTATACCACCTGTAGATAGTTGTTTTAACTTAACATTAAATTTACCCATGGTTAATGGATTAAAATATCTAACTAAAGACATCATAGTTCCATCCCACCATGCTGGCATAAAATCTTTATAAAATTTGTTTATTGTTTTATGAGCATCTTTAGATATTAAAGCTGTTCTGTAGCCATCTAGTTTATCTTTAAAACCACTAGTATCATCACCTATAGTAGTTATATACTGGAACATAGATAAACCAATATTTTTTGCTGGTGTCATATGTTCAAGATCTATTTCACCAGCCACAAGTCCTTCTTGTACAAAATCCATAATACCAGCTGTTCTTAATAAAGAACCTGGGTTATTATTCATAGTTTGTACTAAAGCAGCAACCTGTGTCATTGAAATTTTATCTTCAGCATATCTTTTCCTTAGTCTATCAGCAAGTGTACCTAAAAACTTATTATCTTCTTTGCTATTTTCTACAGCTGTTTCTATTTCAGCGTTTGTTGGTAAACGAGGTTTGCCCTTATCCTTTTTTACGTGTAGTGTATTTGTTAATGCAGAAGCTGTACCTAAACCAGTACCATCTTTTGTACCATGGATTTCTATAAAAGCATTTAAATCAGCTCTGTTTTGAAATAAACCATATCTATTCGTTCGAGCAATTTTCTTACCCGTTCCTTCAATTCGTTTACCTTTATCGTCTAACTTGTATTTTAACCTGTAAACCTTTTTACCACTAGCATCTATATCATATTTATATCTATCCCAGTTTTTATTTTTTTGTACTAAAGTACTTCCATTTGTTAAAGGTATATATCTACCATCACCAATTTCAGCAGCTAAAGCCATACCACCAAAATATCTATATGCTTCGGCTTTGGTTATTATACCTTCTTTAAGTAGTGATGCTATTTGTGATCTAGCATTTTCTATTTCAGTTTTAGAATTAAATATACCCGTACCAGTTGGTCCATTATAATTATTTATAGATTTAAAATTAATTGGTGAATCAGGATTAAGTCCTGCTTCTCTTTCAACTTCTTTGAAAAATACTTCTGTAGCTGTTAAATTATTAGCTGTTAATGATGGTTTAAAATTACTATATTTTTTCCATATATCTTGTAAATCTTTTATAATACCATCAGTTTGTTTTTGAGTAATAAGGAATTCTGCTAAATGACCACTAAGTACAGCTTGTAAGTTATCCATGTCGTTAGATGATAACTCTAACGATCTTAATTTATTGATAATTCCCACAGCTGTTTCTTGATTTGCATGTGCTATTTTTCTTAAGTTTAAACTAAACATAGCATCTGACACACCATCACTAACATTTTTTAAAGCATTTACTGATTCTCCTTTAGCAAGTTTAGATTCTCTAACAGCTTGATTAGTTAGCATTTTACCTGTTTGTGCTACTAGTGCTTTTATTCTAGCGCTAACATTAGTTTCTTTTTTATATAAATTATCCCCATCTTTTACAATACCAAAGTATTCTAAAAATTCATTTTTAAATTTTGCATAAGCTGGTGTTTCAATTTTACTTTCAACTAATTCTCCATTTTCGTTTTTAACCATTTCAACCTCAAATTGAGGGGATGGTATAGGATTTTTAACTTGAAGTTCTAGATTAGTTGTGCTACCAGTTTCTTTGTATTTAACAGCATCACCTTTTGTATAAAATTTTCTTAATAAAACCTCTTGCACACCTGTTGACGTACCTGATACAGTTGTACCATCGGGTAACATTGCAATTAAAACATCTGCATTATCAACAATAAATTCTTGTGCATTTCCTATATCATTTCTAGTTAGGTTACCAGGTTTTGGTTTAATACCAAACATCTCTTGTGTTTTTGCTGGCGTTGCATCAACAAGTGTTTTAAATGTTTTATCTTGTATGTTAGTGGTAGAAAACATAGATTTAACATCTGAATTTATTTCATTGGCTACATCAGATTTTAATTCATTATGAAGTTTTATTTTAACTTTTTCTTTTGTATCTAATTTATTTGTATTACTACTTTCAGTGAAGTTATTTTCACTAGCAAATTCATTTAATTCAGCATCTGTCATATCAGACATAGATCTTTTAAACTCAAGCCCAACACCAAATTTCTTTCTTACACCATCTATTTTAGCATCTAATTGACCATTAATCCACCTAGCTATATCTGGTGTTACTGCTGGATCCCATCTTCTTATTATGTCTACGATACCTCTAGCACCTTTCATATCATCAACTGTTACACCTGATACTATATCATCTTTATATGTATTATAATCAGAAAAGTTTTGATATTTTCTAATTCTTTTTTCAACTTCGTTTTTCCATTGCCAACCGGCTATTTGAGCATCTTGCATATTAAACCCAGGCCATGTAACATTACCATCAGCATCTTTCTTTATACCTAAAGCTTTTTCTGTTCTATCATACATTGCTTCAGGACCTGAATAGCTAGTACCTTCTTTACGTTGTTGATCTTGTATTTTTTGTGTAGCTTTATTTAATCCAACTTCACCTTTTATTACTTTAGCAGCTAAACCACTCATTTCGCCAGCCTCAAAACTATCGGCATAACTATTTAACATTAGCCAAACATCTTCACCAGTTCGTATTTCATTAACTTGATCTTGTGTTTTTGTTTTACCTAATAAATTATTCCAACCATCTAATAACTTACCTTGTATTGTTCTATCGCCTTTAACATGATACTTTCTAATAAAATCAATGATCGCAGCCATTTTTTCTTCACCTCTTTTTGCTTCATTAAATGTAGCATAACCTTTATCAACTTTTTTAAATACACCCCACATTTTAGAATATCTATTTTTAACATACGTTTCTAGCATGTTAGCCATTTCTGTCATATCACCACCTTTTGCTGCTATCATATTAAACAACGTTTGGTGACTAAGTTCATGGGAATATACTGTGTAGTTACCACCTGCATCATCTCCTTTAAAAGCATTTGCTTCGTTTTGGAACATTATATATTCACCAAAGAGATCCATAGCAAAACCGTGTGCATCACTACCATCTGGAGCATTTTTTTCTATTTGTGCTTTATATGCTTTCTTTTGTTCAGGTGTTAAATTAGATTCATCAATTATTTTAAATGCTGATTCACGTAAATCTTTGTTACCATCTCCTTTAGCAATTTTAATATTTTTACCTTTTAAAATAGCATCTTCCATAACTAATTTACTAGCAAGTCTTCTATCGTTAGATCCATTTGCTTTAGCTATTATATTATCATGCTGGTTTTCTAATCTGTTTATTTCAGACATACGTTTAGCAATAGCTGTTTCTTTTGCTTTTGTGCTAAGTTTATCATTAGCATTAAGATTATCAACAGCTATTTTATTCTTCCTTATTCTAGCCATAAGATCCATAGCATTTCTTTTGTCGATCTTAGACATGCTAGTCATTTTTGATTCAGCTTCTCCTTTTGCTTTAAGATTTTCTATCATTAACACGTCTGCTTGTAGTTGTAATTCTTTTATTGCTTTATCTCTTGTTGGTGTTTTATCTTGTTTCTCTAATTTTTTAATTTCTTGATTTAATCGTATAATTTCACCTGTATTTTTATTTATTTTACCCCAACCTTTTTTATCTATATAAGCTTGATAAACATCTTTAGCAACCACTGGTGCTTGAAATCCAAAACCAGACATCAACGCGCCTGAAATATAAGCTGTACCAACACCATCTAATAAATCAATATCATCATTATTTAGCACCCATTTATCAATTGCATTTTGGCCTAATTGTGCAAAAAATTCCGCACCACCTTCTTGGTTAACATTTATACCATATCTTAACGCAGCTTTACCAAATGTCATTGTTTTTAATGAATGTTTACCAGTTAACGCAATTGCTTTACCAAAAGCTTTCTTTTGAAAACCTAAAGCTCTTAAACCCATTTTAGCTTGACCTAAACTAACTCTTTCTGTTATATACTCTGCTAAACCATATCCTATTCCAGCAGCATAATATTGAGCAGCATTTATTTTTTGAGGTTTAACTAACCAACTTCCATCTTCTGCTTTTATACCATCTATTGTGATATTCATTTCCTCCATCTTGTTTCCAGCAGCAGAACCAGCTATAATAGCTAATCCAGCACCTCCAGTACCAACTGTAATTGCGGTGTTAACTAATTGTTCTGACATTAAATCTAACATAAAATCTCCAAAATCACCTATACCCCTCATTTCCCCAAGCTCTTGTCTATATCTAGTGTGTTGATTTATATTTTCAGTAATATCACTTATCTCTTTAGCACCCATTTTAATTTGATTGTATTCAACTCCCTTCATAATAGCATGTGATCTTAATACTTCAGGTACCATTTTTAAATCTTCTGGATTCATTAAATCTATACCAAACACGTTTTGTGCTAAACCAGTGTAACTTAATTCATTGTATAAAGTTAAAGCACCTGATGCCATTCTAGTTATACTACCTTTTATTCTATTATTAAAAACATCTAATTCATTATATGTTCTTTTAGCTAGATCTGCTATTTGCCCAAAATCTTGTGCTGCAATTGAAACATTTTCTAATTCTTCTAAATCTGTTTGGAAAATTTCTACGCTAGCCCTGTATTCATCTATTAAGGCTTGGTATTGTGATTGTATATCGAGAGTTACACTTGTAGGATCTGCTTTCGCAGCATGTTCTATTTGTTCTATTTGAGCATTGATATGCTCTATATGGTTCTTTCTTTTTTTAATAACACCAACTTTGTTGGTTACTTCAATTTCTTTTTGTTTTTGTTTCTCTGTAAATTGAGCTTCAAGTTTTAATCTAGCTGCTTTATAAGGAGCATCAAGTTGTTCTTCTATTACACTACCACCAGGAATAGATTTAGCAGCGAATTTACCTAAATCAACATACCATGGTTGTATATCGTCTTCTAATTCTTCAAATATTGCTTCTTGTCTATCTTTTAGTTTTTTTGTTCGTTCTGCACTAATCCACAAAGCTTTAGCTTCGTCTTTATCTCCTTTTGTTTGTTTTAAGAAATCATCGAAAACATATGAATCATATGACTCTTCATCATATATTCGTTTTGGTGAAGAAAAAAATCTAGATTTATCTTCTTTATAATCTAAAGTTGATTTAGTTTTTTTTATAGGATCAGCATTAGCTTGATCAATAATAGCTTGCTCCTCTTGTTCAGTTAACCTTGTTTCTTCAAGTTTTTTATTATATAAATCATTATCGGTTTTTATATCACCTAATGTTTCATAATTGTCTACTTCTTCTTGCGATCGAGCCCATCTAACTATACCATTCTCGTCGCGTATTGCTACTCTTTCCATGGCTTATTATTTTGGTTTTTTAAAATGCTGAATCATCCAATCGTTTAAGAATTTACCATCTTTTGGTATTGATATACCAGTATTTATCCATCTGTTACCACCATCATCAGAAGACATTTTAAAGAATTTT
>DQLC01000015.1 GCA_015660425.1 Alphaproteobacteria bacterium | reverse complement strand
TCTAATAAAACTAAAATTTGTTTTATTGCCAACCCTAACAATCCTACGGGCACATATTTGACACGACAAGAACTTATTACTTTAAGAAAAGAATTACCTCAAGATTGTCTTTTAGTAATAGACTCTGCATATGCAGAATATGTTGATAAAAAAGATTATACAAATGGGATTGAACTTACTACTAAATATAATAATATTGCCTGTACTAGAACTTTTTCCAAGATATATGGGTTGGCAGCATTAAGAATTGGATGGGCATATGCATCAAAAGAAGTAGTGGAATTTTTAAATAGAATTAGACTGCCATTTAATATTAATTCTATTGCACAGAAAGCTGCAGTTGCAGCTCTTCAAGATACAAAATTTATAGATAATGCAGTTAAACATAACAACATATGGAAACCCTTTGTAGAAAAAGAGCTTCTAAAGAATGAGATAGAAATAATTCCTGGGGTTGGAAATTTTGTTTTAGCTAAATTTAAAAATATTAAACAAGCTAATGCGTGTTATTCATATTTAGAAAACAATAATATTTTTGTTAGAAAAGTATCTGAATATGGCTTACCTGAGTTCTTAAGAATTACAGTAGGTTTGGAAAAAGAAAATATTTTTATATGTAAAATAATTAACGAGTTTATGGAAAAAAATTAATCTAATTAATGCTTTTTATAAGTATATGCAATTTAAGGAGAGTTATATGAGTAATATAGATAATTTAGATAAGGTATTTTTTGAGAATAATGATATTAGTAAATCATATGCTGAAAAAGTAGTGTCAGAAGCTGTCTCAGGTGCTGAAGATGGAGAACTGTATATGCAATCTTCTGAAAATGAAAGTTTTTCGTTTGATGACGGAAAATTAAAAATAGCAAACTCAAATAAAAATATAGGATTTGGATTACGATCTTTATCTGGTGAAACAGTCGGCTATGCTCATTCATCAGAAATTTCAAAAGTAAGTTTAGAAAGAGCAGCAAGTACTGTGAAAGGTGTAAGATCAAAAGATCAAAAAGAAATAGATGTGTCTCCAATTAATACTAATAGAAGTTTTTATAAATCTGATAATCCTATATCTACAATAGAATTTAAAAAAAAAATTAAAGTACTTCAAAATATTAATGAATATGCAAGATCACTTAATAATAAAGTAGAACAAGTTAGTGTTTCTTTAGCTGCCTCTTGGGAAGCAGTGCGTATTTTGAGAGCAGATGGTCAAATGTTTGATGATATAAGACCTTTAGTCAGACTAGGAGTAAATATAGCCGTAAAAAATAATAATAAAATGGAAACTGGTTCTTATGGATCTGGAGGGAGACATGGATATGATCTACTTCTTGACGAAAAAAACTGGAAATTTCATGTAGACGAAGCACTTAGGCAAGCTCTAATAATGTTGGAAGCCAAACCTGCACCTGCAGGAGAAATGACAGTAGTACTAGGTCCTGGCTGGCCAGGAATATTATTACATGAAGCAATTGGTCATGGTCTAGAAGGAGATTTTAATAGAAAAAAAACAAGTGTTTTTTCTCATCTTATGGGAGAGAAAATTGCAACAGAAGGAGTCACAATTATAGATGATGGCACCATTGATGCCAAGAGAGGTTCACTTTCTATAGATGACGAAGGAACACCCACTGAAAAAACTGTGCTTATTGAAAATGGAAAGTTAGTTGGTTATATGCAAGATAGGCTAAATGCTAGATTAATGGGAACAAAATCTACTGGAAATGGTAGAAGGCAATCTTATGCCCATCAACCCATGCCAAGAATGCGAAATACAATAATGGTTTCAGGTGATAAAGACCCCACAGAAATTTTGGAAAGTACAAAAAATGGCATTTACGCTAAATCTTTTGCAGGCGGACAAGTAGATATTACTAATGGAAAGTTTGTATTTTCTGCAAGTGAAGCTTATAAAATAGAAAATGGTAGAATTACTACCCCCGTTAAAGGAGCCACTTTAATAGGTTCTGGATTTGAAGTACTAAAAAAAGTATCAATGATAGGTAATGATATGGAATTAGACCCAGGAATAGGGACATGCGGAAAGAATGGTCAAGGCGTTCCAGTTGGAGTGGGTCAGCCTACCTTAAAAATAGATGGTTTAACAGTTGGTGGAACAGAAACTAAATAATTGTTACTATTATTAGTAAGAATAATAATTGTATATATTTTTTAAAGATTCATTAATATTATCATTCCACATGGACAACATTTGCTTAGCTTGATTATTACCTGTATGTGTAATTTCTTCTAACTGATTTATATAACCACTTTCATCATTACCAGAACCATCAAGTAAACCTCTTTTCTTTAAGCCTCTTTTAGCAATGTCAATTAAATCTTTAGCATAGTCATTTATAGACCTTTTATTAATTATAAGATCCAATCCATTTACAGGCACCTCTTCATAAGCTTTTTTGTACATAGAAAACGACCAACTTTCAGCTAAGCTTTCAGCTTCATTTAATGATTCACTATCATATAGTAACCCAACCCATAGAGCAGGAAGCGCACATAAACTTTTCCAGGGACCAGAATCAGCTCCTCTAAACTCTATATATTGCTTAAGCCTTATTTCAG
>DQLC01000003.1 GCA_015660425.1 Alphaproteobacteria bacterium | reverse complement strand
TAGATAATCGCGCTCTTGAGAGTAAATGATAAGTTTCAGTTGTGCTAGGACAATTAATAGATATAATATCCATTTTTGGTAACATTTGATCTAAACCTTCCCAAAATGTCGCTTGATGGGCATCTTCAATAATATCTGGAAGTCTATTACGATTATGATAGTGAATATTTATACCAAAGCCTATGGCTCTTCTTGCAACTGCTTGTCCTATAGAGCCCATTCCAATTATACCTAATCTTTTTCCCCATATTCTTCTACCCATCATATGCGTGGGGCTCCACCCTTTCCACATACCCGACCGAATTAAATGTTCTCCTTCTATGATTTTTCTAGGCACTGCCAACAATAGCCCCATAACCATATCCGCTGTATCTTCAGTGAGAACACCTGGAGTATTAGTAACTATAATTTTTTTTTTCTGTGCTATTTCAATATTTATATGATCAATACCATTACCAAAATTTGCTATTAATTTTAGCTTACTAGAAGCATTTCCAAGAACTTCATTATCAATTTTATCTGTAACGGTGGGAACTAATATATCAGCTTCTTTTACAACTTCTATTAATTGTTTTTGACTGTAAGGTTTGTCATCTATACTTAATCTCGTATTAAATAGTTCCATCATACGTGCTTCTACAAGCTCAGGAAGACGTCTTGTAACTATTACTAAGGGTTTATCAGACATAAATTACCTTTATACACTATCTAGATATAAAAATACGATATTTTTATTCTAGACTAAAATGAACATTACTATAATTATATACTATATAGGAGATTATAAACTTTGAGAAAGTTAATAAATAGTTTTGTACTAATAAGATACATAATATTTTTATGTATTTGTATATTTGTATTTATATCTAATGTTGCCTTGACTGAAGAAAATATAAAAAATACTCAAGAATTTAAAGCAATTAAAAGTGATAATGCCAATATGAGAGTTGGTCCTGGTAAGAGGTTTGAAATACTATGGAATTTTAAAAAACCTGGTTTACCTATAAAAATTCACAAAAAATTTGAGCAATGGTACCAGATAGAAACTCCAGATGGTTCAATCGGATGGATGCGAAACAACTTAATTTCATATAAAGAAAAAACTATTATTTTTATAAAGAACGCGAAAATTTATAAAGACAAAAACATAGAATCAAAGATTATCGCTAATGTGGATAAAAATAGTATTTTAAAAATTCATTACTGTAAAAATGAATGGTGTAAAGTAGAATCAAAAGAATATAATATAATAGGCTTTGTTCAGAATAATAAAAATAGTATGTGGGGCGCTTATATTTTTAATTCTAATTAAATTCTTTAGCTAATTCTTCCCTTACCTTATCAGAAATGATACTTAAATGACCATAGGCATCATGATCTATTCCTATTTGAATTATATTATTTTTGTCTTTAAAAGCTTCTACTAAATTAGCTGTAAATTTAAAATGAAGAAAATGCACTGCACTTGCCTTTCCTGCAGCCGTAGTTCTGTCTACGTCTTTTTCTGCATCTGCATAAATTTCCTCATTACCTACTAAAACTTTTACCTTTTCTTCTACACCTCCTAATCGAGATAAAAAATTCTTCCTTCTCAAAGGATCATCTATCTCTATCATCATAGTAGCTGTTAATTCCATTCCATCAGGTACCAAGGGATTATATGATATTAGTTCATCTGTTAATTCAACTCTCGTAATTTTTTCTACATACGCCATTTCCTGAATTTGATAAAGCATAGTATCTCTGCTCTCAAAATAAAGGCTTACTACAGGCCCTATATCTAATCTACGATATTTTTTAAATTCAATCATTTCTCTTCTTTTAGCACTTCTTATTTTTTCATACTCTTCATTAGAAATAATGTCTTCAAGTTTAATCTTTCTTGTATTCATAGACTTTACCTCTATTTATTTTTTTTTAAATTATAGGAAATAGCAATTAGTTCAATTGGATGTGAAGGAGCATCTAACGGTTTTAAATTTTCTTTTTTTTCTATTTCTGAAATTTGCACTATATGATCACCTGCTAAAGGACAAGTAGAAGCAAAATATTTAGTATTATATTTCATAATATTTTTTGCAGAAGTTTTTCCTATTTTTATAGCTGTATCAAAATTATCTTTTTTTACGCCCCAAGAACCTCCATGACCTGAACATCTTTCCACTACATTTACTTTTGTTTCCGGAATTAGTCTCAGCATTTGTGCTGATTTAGGGCCTATATTTTGTGCCCGGCTATGACAAGACATATGTACAGTTATATCTCCTGCTAAAGGTTTTAAGTCCTCTACTATACCTTCTTTTTCTGACAACGCAATAATATATTCATCTATATCCATAGTATTTTCAGATAACATCTTAACATTTTCATCTTGAGATAAAAGTAAAGGCCATTCTGTTTTAAACATTAATGCACAGCTTGGAATAGGAACAATAACATTTATACCTTCCTCAATTAAATTAACTAACTTTTTGGATATGTCTTTAGCTTGTTTAGCTACCCGTTCTATATTACCTTGTTCTAACTGTGGCATTCCACAACACCCATCATAAAACAAAGATACATCGACACCATTATGCCTTAGCACTTTATATGTAGAAGAAATAATTTCTGAGTTATGATAACTACCATAACAAGTAGAAAATAGAATAGCTTTTTTTCCATAAGCTGGAGCTTTTTTATTTATAGGAAAACTTTCATTAAATGGTTTTACAAAATTAGGAAGTTTAGCTTTTTTATTTATATTTAATGTTTTTTCAATGATATATCGTGCAGGTTTATTTTTTAAAGAAATAACAGCATTAGATATAGGTCTAATTTTTTGTCCTAATTTTCCATTTCTATCAATTTCTGCAATCTGCTTTTCTTTAAGATTAATATTACCATTTTTAAAATTTTTTGCTCTGTGCCTAAGCATAAGTTTTGGAATATCTATTGCAAATTCATGAGGAGGAACATAAGGACAAGTAACCATAAAACACATATCACATAGTGTACAAGCATCTATAACAGGTTTAAAATCTTCACTTTTAACAGAATCTAACTCCAAAGTTTTACTTTGATCTATTAAATCAAATAATTTTGGAAAACTATCACATAAGTTAAAACACCTTCTGCAACCATGACATACATCAAATTGTCTTCGTGTTTCTTCATCTAGCTTTTCTGAATTCCAATAGTCTGCTTCCGTCCACGCAATAATATTACGTGTTGGTGCCCTAAGACCCCCTTCGTCACTTCGCATTTAATTATCCTTGATTAGAAAGTATGGGCGTAAAGTAGAAACTAACACCCAAACTTATTTTTAATCATTTAAAGAGTCTAAGGCTTTTTTAAATCTTCCGGCGTGACTTCTTTCAGCTTTAGCTAAAGTTTCAAACCAATCTGCAATCTCATCAAAACCTTCTTCCCTTGCTGTTCTAGCCATTCCAGGATACATATCAGTATATTCATGAGTTTCCCCAGCTATAGCTGATTTTAAGTTAGACGCCGTATCTCCAATTGGCTCTCCTGTTGCTGGATCACCAACATCAGCCATAAATTCTAAGTGCCCAAAAGCATGACCTGTTTCACCTTCTGCTGTAGATCTAAATACTGCAGAAGCATCATTAAAACCTTCTACATCAGCCTTAGATGCAAAATATAAATAACGACGATTAGCTTGAGACTCTCCAGCAAAAGCTGCTTTTAAATTTTCTAAAGTTTGTGATTCTGCTAATGACATATTATCTCCTAAATCTTTAATGTTTCCCAATAATTAACTATAATATGGGTAAACTTAACAACCATGTCAAGCAGTTTAGAACTATTCTAAACAAATATATTTTATTTATTTTTTATTGAAATAATTACTTCTACTTCTGAAACTTTTTTATTGTCGGGTGGTATTGGAATACCATATATTTTAATTTTATCTTTAGAAATATCTATTAAAGAATTATTACTTTCATCGAAAAAATGATGATGTGCAGTTGTATTTGTATCAAAATAATTTTGACTTGAATTAGCCTTTACTTGTCTAAGCAAATTTAAATTAGTTAATTGATGCAAGGTGTTATAAACAGTTGCTAAGGACACTTGTTCTCCAGAATTTAAAATTTCTCTATGTAAACTTTCAGCACTTAAATGCCTATTGCCATATTTAAATATATTAGAAACAAGTGAAACTCTTTGCCTAGTAGGTCTAAGCTTAGCTTCTTTTAAAATATTTAATGCATCAATCTCTATAATTTTAGTATGACTCTTAATCATTTTTTATACTCTTCTCAAATACTATAATATAAATAAATGGTAATAATGTATTTGTCTAGTTTTACTGTTTTGATAAATTTTTAAATTTAGCTACTAATGGAGGGCATTTATGTTGATCAAAATACATTACCTGGCAATCTAAACACTGAAAACATTCATTCATATCAATTCTACCATTTAATTTAATTGCTTGTGTGGGGCATGCAGGGTTGCATGCTTTACATGGATTACCACACTCAGCTCTTCTATGTAAAAAATTAAAAATCCTTAGTTTTCCTAGTAATGAAGCTGCTGCCCCCAAAGGACATAAAAACCTACAATAAGCCCGTTCAATAAATAGCCCTATACCTAATAAAAATAATACCCAGACTAAAGCTAAAGGAGGAGCATTAAACCTAAAAGTAATTGCACTCTTAAATGGTTCTATTGCACTAGCTGTTAGCCCTAAATTAAATGAATATAAAAACGTAAGACTTAAACAAAATAATAAAGCATATTTTCCTAATTTCATTATTTTATCATTTTTTTCACTTATTACTTTTTGTCTAATACCAATGAATATCGCAAACTTATTAAGCAATTCTTGAAGTGCTCCAAAAGGACAAAGCCATCCACAAAATAATGCTCTTCCCCATATAGGCATGGATAAAAGTGCTGCTAATCCAATTATTACTATGGCGGGTTCTGCTAAAAATGATGCAAAACCTTGCCCATCAAATAATGCCTGGATAAATGCAGCTAAATGTATAATGCTAACTTGACCACCTACTACCCAGCCTAACCAAAATAAAACCCAAATCAAAAAACTGGTTCTTACAATCTGATGTACTCTTCTATTTTTTGATATTAAGTCTTTAAAAATTAATATTAATGCTGCTCCTATTACGGTTAAAATTGATAAAATTACTAAACTTATTTTACTTTGCCAATTTGCAAGCCAGTTAAAACCTTCTTTATGATTAGTTTCTATATTTTGATTAATATAAATTTCCGGGATTTTATAATTCATATTAAAATTTATATTATTGTCTTTTATATATTCTTTTTGCTTGTCTCCTAAAATTTTATAATTTAATTCAAACCTTTTAGTGGGGTCAAAAGATTGCTCTATAGAAAAATAAAATAAGCCTTGTTCAATTAATTTAGGCCCATCTTTTGAATGATTAAAAGGAAGCGACTTATACATTTTAGGGGTTAGAGAATATAATTTACCATTTTGAACAATATTTAATGATTCAAAAACTTTATCTTTATCAGAAGCTTTAGTTTTGTCATAGAATGTTTCTGGCCCTAAAAACCCAACCCATAGAACTAAATCGTCTACATTTCTTCCAGTAACTACATATTGATCATACCATCTACGACCTAAAATATTAGCTCCTATACCCTGCGGGCTAACAATTGCCATATAAGTTTTTGTCCATAGTTGTTCTTCTGGAGAAAGCCTAGCTTTTCTTGGTGCTTTAATATTAGGTAATATATCAAATTTTTGAATTAGTTCCCCATTTGTAATTGAACTTTCTGTAATTGCTCCATTTTCTATGAGTTCACTCCAATTTTGCTCAGAATAAGTCTCTAAATTTAAAACTCTTCCCAAATCCTTATCATCTAACATTATATTTTTAACTCGAGCTACTTTTCTTGCCGACCTCATTACCGCATCATTTAGTAACAGCGACGTGGTGGTTGTCCTTGAAATTCCATCTACTTCTTTTAATCCAGAAACATCCCCTGCTGTCCCTCTCATAGCAACTTTTTCACCTTCTAATACAGAACCAGATACCCCTAAAACAATACTTATTCCTTGCTTAATGCTAACACCTTTTAATTGTCCTAAAAAATCATGTAAATCTTGATCTGTTCTTCCTAATATTGCTATAGGCTCTGTATGCCACATTAACCTAAGACCTGTAATTTTTCCTTCTAAGTTTATTCCAGCAATTATATGATAGGGCTTTCTAGAATAGCCTAAACCTTGAACCCAGTCATAAGTTTCAAATAAATAACCTATTAATGACCCATTTTGAATAATCTCTGCTATAGGTGGATAACTTTCATCATATAGAATATTACCTATACTAGAGGCGGGAGGCATAACATGTTCCATAATTTCAGATATTCTACTTCTCGCCTGTGATGTAACGCCTGATTTAGTTTTTATTTTTATTCCTGAAGCAAGATACTGAGTCAGCACCCAATCGTTGCCTAATTTATCTTGCTCTTCTTTTGGCATAGGAGTAGCAAAAGCTTTTTTTTCTGAGAAAATACAATTATTTATACTTAAATAAGAAAAAACAAACATTACTATAAAGAAAAAAGAAAAAATCTTTTTAAAGTTATCATTGATAATATTTAACAACTAAAACCTCCCAGAATTTTAGTCAAATAAAATTTATATAATCAATGATTACATAAAAACAGCCTTTTAAGTTAGCCAGCGCTTTCTTCTCCTATAGTGCTTAAATTCTTTATAGCTTTTTCTTCCCTTATCACCAAGGCCCAAATAAAACTCTTTTACATCTTCATTTGAAGATAATTCCTCAGCGCTTCCTTCCATAACAACACGACCATTTTCTAGTATATATCCAAAATTTGCTGTTTTCAACGCTACTGTTGTATTTTGTTCTGCAAGTAAAAAACTAACCGATTCCTTTTTATTCAAATCTTTTACAATAGTAAAAATTTCTTCAACTAATTGAGGAGCCAGGCCCATAGAAGGTTCATCTAATAAAATCATTTTTGGATTGGCCATTAAGGCTCTACCAATAGAAGTCATTTGTTGTTCTCCTCCTGAAGTATATCCTGCAGAAATTTTTCTTCTCATCTTTAAACGTGGAAAATAATGATATGTTTTTTCTAGCTGCTGGGCTATTTCTGCCCTGCTACTTTTTGATGTATAGGCTCCCGTCAGTAAATTTTCTTCTACAGACAAATGTTCAAAACAGTGCCTACCTTCCATAACCTGAATTACACCTTTTTTTACTAAATCATTACAGGTTAATCTATCTATTCTTTCACCTAAATATTCTATTGATCCTTTAGTAACTTCTCCTCTTTCAGCTCGCAGTAAATTAGAAACAGCTTTTAAAGTCGTTGATTTTCCTGCACCATTTGCGCCTAAAAGAGCTACTATAGATCCTTTAGGCACATTAAATGACACACCTTTTAAAACAAGTATCACATGATCATATATTACCTCAACGTTATTAAGCTGAAGCATTATTGATTCATTTGACCCTTGATTACTTTTTAACAAATCATTATTAATCAAGACTTCTATTCCTTATTAATTACACCCCATGCTTATTTTATTATCTGCAGCATATTTAGCAGCAGAAGCTTCAACCATAGGCCTTACTATACTTTGATCCGTTTCTATCCAATCAGAAGCGGACTCAAATTCTGTACCATTCCACCTAGCAAACCTTACTCTACCCTGTCCTTCGTGATCTTCACAGCTTACTTTTAGAGGAGACATAAATCCTGTTGCACCCAAAGCTTCAATTCTAGCT
>DQLC01000022.1 GCA_015660425.1 Alphaproteobacteria bacterium | reverse complement strand
TCACCTAGAGTTTTTCCATCTTTAGGAACAGCCTTCATGCTTTCGGGGTCTCGAATTGAAAGCCCTTCTAGTGTAGGGTACTGAACGCCTTGTCTTGCTTTTTTTTCTGATTTTGGCTCTGACGATAAATTATTCCACTCTTCCTTCCACTCGCATATTACTGCGGGCCCGTAGACTTCTGTAAGACCATAAACATGAGTGACTTCAAAGCCTTTTTTTTCTATTCCTGATAGAATGGCTGGCGGAGGAGCTGCTGCAGCTGTCATTATATTAACTTTATCTTTGAGTTTTATAATTTCCTTTAGTTTTGCATTAATTAACATAGACAAAATTATTGGAGCACCACACAAGTGAGTAACTTTGTTTTTATCAATTGATTCATAAATGCTTTTAGCATCTATTTTTCTAAGACAAATGTGCGTGCCAGCTAAAGCTGTGACCGTCCATGGAAAACACCACCCATTACAATGAAACATTGGAAGCGTCCATAAATATACAGGATGTTTGCCCATAGACCATACCATTTGATTGCTTATAGATGTGAGCCATGCTCCTCTATGATGATAGAGCACACCTTTTGGATTCCCTGTAGTTCCAGAGGTATAATTTAAGCTGCAGGTTTCCCATTCATCTTCTGGCCAAGTGATTTGAGAATTGGCGTTGCCCAGATCTGCTAAATCATTATTTGTTATTTCATTTCTAAATTTGTTGTTTTTTATAAATTCATCATCATTACATTTTATTATTATTGGCCTTTTACTTTCTGGAATTTTTTCAAGAGCTATAGATACCACGTCATTAAACTCTGGATCTACAAAAATCATTTTTGCATTTCCATGTTGAAGTATGAATGCAATTGATTCCGAATCTAATCTGGTGTTTATAGTATTTAAAATCCCTCCTGCCATCATTATGGCAAAATGACATTCTATCATAGCTGGGACATTTGGAAGAATAGCTGCAATTGTATCTCCTTTTTTTATACCTTTTTTTTTCAGTCCATCAGAAATTTTTATGCAGCGTAATAATAGTTGTTTATATGTATTTCTTTTAGAGCCATGCACCCAGGCTATTTTTTCAGGCCATATTTTTGAGGTTCTCATCAAAAAAGATATAGGTGTTAAAGGAGTATAGTTTGCTTCATTTTTTTCTAGATTTTTTACTTTTGTATTTGTTTGCTCAGGCATTTATTTAATCTTTCAAAATATGTCTAATTAAACGGTCTAGAATCTTTTCCGCCTATAGTAGCACAAGATAGACCGTTTGTGTCTGTTTCTAATATTGTCCAACTATTTGTTAACTTAGAAATGTAAAGCTCTGTAATTGTTGACCCATCTTGGGAGATTCCTAGCCAAGCAAGGTTTTCATTTTGATTGTTTTTTAGATAATTTTTAAAAACATTACTTTCTTTACATATAACATTTTTAATAATTTGTGTTGGATTAGCAATAGCATTATTTGCCAAGTATAAGCTTATAGATAAGATTAATGTATATATTAATAAATTATAAATATTATTTATTTTCACACTGTCTTTTTTAAACATTATTATTTCCATATTTTTTATTCGGAAAGAAATTTAATAAAAATGATATTAAAATTTGCTTTCTTTTTGATTCATAAGTATCAAATATATACTTAAATATATTAATTACACGAATTTTTATAGAGAAGAATAAAAAATGCCTCGAGATTATATTAGTTTAGATACTTTTCCTAAAATTCTAAGAGATAATTCTCATGTGTATAAAGGGAAGCCAAGTATTCGTGAAAAAGAATATGGTATTTGGCAGCCTATTAGTTGGGATAATTTCTTCAATAAAGCCCTATTATTGGCCGATGGTTTTCGAAAAAAGGGATTAAAAAGAACCGATAAAATAGCCATTATTGGAGATAATAGACCCAATTTATATTTGTCTATTGCAGCTGCTCAAATATTAGGGGCAGTCCCCGTCCCTTGTTACCAAGACTCTGTAGCTGATGAAATACAATATATATTAGAGCATGCAGAGGTGAAAATAGCTATAGTGGAAAATCAGGAACAGGTAGATAAGCTTTTAGAAATAAAAAATCGATTACCTTTATTAAACAGTATCTTTTATGATGATCCACGAGGTCTAGAAAAATATAATGAAAAAGAAGTTTTTTCATTGGCTGTTATTCTTAATAATAAAGAATCAACAAATATTAATCTTGATGAAGAGATAAATAAAACATCTAAAGATGATATTGCAATAATGCTATACACATCTGGCACCACTGGAAGGCCTAAGGGTGTTTTGCTTTCTTATTATAATATTATTTCAGTAACAAGTGTTGCTTGTGAATTAGAAAAAACTACTTTTAATGATGAAGTAGTAGCTTATTTACCTATGGCTTGGGTGGGAGATAATATATTTTGTGTAGCGCAATCTTATATTTCAGGTTTTTGCATAAATTGTCCAGAAAGTAGAGATACTTTAACAATTGATATGAGAGAAATAGGACCTACCTATTATTTTGCTCCTCCTCGAGTTTGGGAGGGGATGCTCACTCAATTAATGGTAAGAATGCAAGATGCCTCTAAAATTAAGCTTTGGATTTTTAATTACTTTATGAAAATTGCTAAGAAGTGGGGCAATGCTATTTTAGATAATAAAAATGTTCCTATAACATCTAGATTGCTTTACGGGTTAGGTTATTTTTTAGTTTATGGACCTTTAAAAAATAATTTAGGATTAACTCGAGTAAGGATGGCTTATACAGCTGGAGAGGCTATGGGCCCAGATACTTTTCTGTTTTACAGGTCATTGGGCATCAATTTAAAAGTGTTGTATGGGCAAACAGAAGCAACTGTTTTTGTATCTCTTCATCGAGATGGAGATGTCGACCCTAACACAGTTGGGCCAGTATTCCCGGGCGTCGATATAAAAATTGAAGATGGAGAGGTTTTTTATAAAGGTCCAGGAGTTTTTAAGGGATATTATAAAAATGAAGCAGCAACTAAAGAGACAGTAGATGCAAAAGGATGGGTCAAGACTGGAGATGCTGGCGTTATAGATAGTAATGGTCATCTTAAAATTATAGATAGAGCCAAAGATGTAGGTAAATTAAATTCAGGGAAAATGTTTGCCCCTAAATATTTAGAAAATAAATTAAAGTTTTGTGGAATAATTAAAGAGGCCGTTGCTTTTGGAGACAATAAAAACTTTGTAACTTGTTTTGTTAATATTGATTTAGAAGCAGTGGCTAGCTGGGCAGAAAGAAATAATATAGCCTATTCAGGTTATATTGATTTAGCTGCTCAGCCAGCTATATATGACTTGATTTCAAAAGAAATAGATAAGGTAAATAAAGATCTATCTCAAGACCCTGAATTATATGATTCTCAAATAAAACGTTTTTTAATTCTTCATAAAGAATTAGATGCCGATGATGGAGAGCTAACAAGAACTAATAAAGTTCGAAGATCTCTAATATCTGATAGGTATGGCAAGCTAGTAAAGGCTTTATATAATAATGAAGAGCATTGCTTTATAGAAACTGAAGTTACTTTTGAAGATGGAAGAAAAGGTTCAATTAGTGCTGACTTAAAAATTCAAGATATGGATGTTTATGATTTAAAGGATAAAGTGGCATGAGCATAAAGGATAAAAATACTGCTGCTCAATCCGATATATTGATGAATATTAAAGATATAAGTCTGTCTTTTGGAGGACTTAAGGCTTTATTAAATGTAAATTTACATATAAAGAAAGGAGAAATTCTTGCTATAATTGGTCCTAATGGAGCAGGAAAATCTTCAATGCTTAATGTCATTTCTGGTATTTATGTTCCGCAGAAAGGTACAGTAGAATGGAAAGGTAAATTAAGAAAAAAGATTGCACCGCACAATATTGCTCGAATGGGAATAGCTAGAACATTTCAAAATATAGCCCTTTTTAGAGGAATGACAGCTCTAGAAAATATTTTGACTGGTCGCAATATTCTAATGAAACGTAATTTATTTCATGAAATGTTTTATATAGGTAAGGGTAGAAGACAAGAGGAAGAACATAGAAAAAAAGTAGAAGAAATAATTGATTATTTAGAAATTCAATCAATTCGTAAAACACCAGTTGCACGTTTGCCTTATGGTCTACAAAAAAGAGTAGAGTTAGGAAGAGCATTAGCTTTAGAGCCAGAATTGTTGCTTCTTGATGAACCTATGGCGGGCATGAATGTAGAAGAAAAAGAAGATATGTGCCGTTTTATATTAGATGTAAATGATCAGTTTGGAACGACTATAGTATTAATTGAGCATGATATGGGCGTGGTAATGGATATTTCTGATAGAGTAGCCGTTCTTGATTATGGAATTAAAATAGCTGATGGCACCCCTGATAAAGTTAGATCAGAGCAAAAGGTGATTGATGCATATCTGGGAGTAGGATAATGGATTGGTGGTTTTTCTTTGAGGTTGTTGTCGGTGGATTATTATCTGGTGTTATGTATTCGCTAGTAGCTTTAGGGTTTGTATTAATTTTTAAAGCATCGGGAGTATTTAATTTTGCACAAGGAGCGATGGTTTTATTTGCAGCTTTAACTTTTGTAAGGCTATTAGAAATGAATATACCTATGTTAGCTGCACTAGGTCTTACCATGATAGTAATGGTTATTTTGGCAATCGCAATAGAGCGAATAGTCTTACGACCCTTGGTTAATCAGGATTTAATAATTTTGTTTATGGCAACAATTGGCTTAAATTATTTTATTGAAGGTATGGCTCAATTAGTATGGGATTCCGATGTTCATGTTCTTAATTTGGGTATAGACGAGTACGCCGGCTTTGAAATAGGGAATGCTTTTATTAATAAATTTGATGTGTGGGCAGCATTAATTGCAGGTGTGTTAGTTTTAATTTTGTCTTTATTTTTTAGGTATACAGTAATTGGAAGAGCTCTTAGAGCAGTAGCGGACGATCATCAGGCGGCTTTATCGGTAGGAATACCACTAAGGACTATTTGGATTTATGTATGGTCAACAGCAGGATTAGTTGCATTAGTTGCTGGTGTTGTTTGGGGGTCTAAGTTAGGCGTACAATTTGCGATATCCACAGTGGCTCTTAAAGCTATACCTGTTTTAATAATTGGTGGTTTTACATCTGTACCTGGTGCAATATTAGGAGGCTTAATAGTAGGTTGTGGAGAAAAATTAGCAGAAGTTTATGTGGGCCCTTTTGTAGGAGGAGCAATAGAAAATTGGTTCCCTTATATGTTGGCTATGGTGGTTTTAATGATTAGGCCACAGGGTATATTTGGCGAAAAAATTATTGAACGTGTATAGAATTTAGGAGAAAAAATGTTTTACAGAGAATCAGGTCAATTTAAAACCTCTTATAAAGCCGATCAAGCCATTTTACCTATTTTTCAAGATAGAGTGGCTATGGTATTCATGTTGCTGGTTGCATTTGTAGTCATACCTATATTTGCCAATGATTATTGGTTAGGTTCCATTTTAGTTCCTTTTCTTGTCTTGTCTTTGGCTGCGTTAGGCTTAAATGTTTTAACAGGATATGCTGGTCAAATTTCTCTGGGGACAGCTGGCTTTATGGCTGTAGGTGCATTTGCAGCGTTTAATTTGCAGATCAGAATACCGGAAGTGCCCTTCCTGCTTGCTTTTGTGTGGGGAGGGTTATGGGCTGCACTTGTTGGTGTAATTTTTGGGCTTCCTTCACTACGAATAAAAGGATTTTATTTAGCAGTTGCTACACTGGCAGCGCAGTTTTTTATAGAGTGGTTATTTACACATTTTGATTGGTTTACTAATCATTCTACTTCAGGAGTTATAACATCTCCTCCTATGGAAATGTTTGGTATATCTTTTGATAATCCTCTGAATAAATATTTATTAGTATTAGCTATTGTTGTATTATTTGCTTTTGCTGTTAGGAATTTAGTCAGATCTGAGATAGGTAGAGCTTGGATGGCCGTCCGTGATATGGATATTGCAGCAGAAGCATTAGGTATTAATTTAATGAAAACTAAATTATTAGCTTTTGGCGTTTCTTCATTCATATGTGGAGTTTCTGGAGCACTTTGGGCTTATGTTTTTCTTGGAACCGTGGAGCCCCAAGCCTTTGATATTATAAGATCTTTTGAGATCTTATTTATGATAGTAATAGGAGGTCTTGGTTCAGTAGCAGGTGCATTTTTGGGAGCAGGGTTTATTGTTTTATTACCTATTCTTTTGAATAATCTTGGAACTTTATTTACTGGGGGGCAAGTTTCGACGGGGACTATAGCTCATATAGAATACATGGTTTTTGGTGCATTTATTATATTTTTTCTTATAATAGAACCCAATGGATTGGCCCGTTTATGGCAAACAGGAAAAGAAAAGCTTAGGTTATGGCCTTTTCCGTATTAATATACTAAAATTACTTAATAATAAAACATAGAGGAGGAAAATTATGAAACCTATTGACTTATTAACGAAGGTTGTATTTGTGTTCATTACTTTTGCCTTTGCAGTTGCATTGGCAGGAGAACATTTTGTTCCGGTTACAACTTATAGAACAGGACCCTATGCAGTAACGGGAGCTCCAGCTGCTAATGGGATAGTTGATTATCTTAAAATGATTAATGCTAGAGATGGTGGCATTGGAGGGATTAAAATAGCTTATGAAGAGTGCGAGACAGCTTATAAACCAGATCGTTTTGTTGAATGTTATGAACGTTTAAAAAACAAAGGAGAAGCAGGTGCAACATTATTTCATCCTTTTGGTACTGGCTTGACTTATTCTGTAATTGACAGGGTGCCTGATGACAAAGTGCCTCTTATAACTATGGGGTATGGGCGTACAGATGCTACCGATGGAAGAGTTTTTCCTTGGGTATTTCCTTTAATGGTAAATTACTGGTCTTTATCTACAGCAAAAATTAAATTTATAGGTAGTCTTGAAGGGGGCATGGATAAATTGAAAGGACTAAAAATTGCTAATGTATATCACGATTCAGCTTATGGAAGAGAAACTGGCCCAGTATTAAAGAAACAAGCTGAGTTATACGGTTTTGAACTTGAGCAGTTTCCAGTTGCTCATCCTGGAATAGATCAAAAAGCAACTTGGCTTAGCATTCGTCGTTCTAAACCAGATTATATTATTTTACGTGGATGGGGAGTAATGAATTCAACTGCTTTAAAGGAAGCAGCTAGAATTCGTTTTCCAGCTGACAAAATGATAGGTGTTACTTGGAGTTGTTCCGAGCAGGACACAATCCCTGCAGGAAAGGCTGCAACAGGGTACAGATGTTCACGCATGACTGGTGCTGATGCTAGTTATCCATTATTTGATGACATAGTTAAATATGTACATGATGCAGGTAACGGGACCGGGCCCATAGATGAGATGAATACGCATCTTTACAAGATAGGTGTGCTTTCTAGCATTCTGACAGTTGAATCTATACGGACAGCTATGCAAAAGTATGGTAATAAGCCAATGTCTGGTGAAGAAGTAAGATGGGGGATAGAGAATCTCAATATTGATGTAGCTAGAATTGAAGCTTTGGGTGCAACAGG
>DQLC01000028.1 GCA_015660425.1 Alphaproteobacteria bacterium | reverse complement strand
TGGCACAGTATTTCTTTGGATAGGTGTGTTTCAAAGCCTTCAAATAGGAACACAAAAAATTTATGGTACTTATAATACTTTAAAAATTAATAATGAAGCTTGGGAAAATATATTATTTGATCCTATATATATAATCTTGGGAGTCTTTATTATAATTACCACTCTTATCTGGGGTAGAGGCATATTTTGTGGATGGTTATGCCCCTTTGGAACCATACAAGATATAATATATAAAGTTAAAAATTTATTAAAATTTAAGACTTTTGAAATACCCGATTTTATTCATAATAAATTACTATATTTGAAGTATGTAATACTAAGCGCCATTATTATTGGAGCCATATATGCTACGGGAACTAATATATTATTTGAATTTGAACCTTTTAGAACTATCATAGAAGATAAATTTAATACATCCACTATTCTTCTATTATGGTCACTTGTTCTTTTAGTATTTGTGTTTTTTATAGAGCGAGGCTTTTGCCGATATCTTTGTCCTACAGGCGCTGCCTTAGGGTTGGCAAGTCAATTTCAAGTTATTAATTGGTTAACTACCATAAAATCTTGCGGCTCTGAATCATGCTTGGCATGTTCACCGAAATGTCCTACTAAAGCCATAGCAAAAAATGGCTCTATAAATGGAAAAGAATGTATTCAATGTCTATCATGCCAAATAGTTTATAATGATAAAAACATAACATGCATAAATAAACAAAATACAAGATCTATTAGAAAGAATGTTAATAAAGATAAACCAGCTTTAAGGACGAGCTAATTGAAAAAAAACATACTTAAAATAACAATATTTTTTATTTTATTAATAATTAATATTCATTCCGTAAAAGCAGATATGAATGACCCTCTGCAAAGTAGAATAAACCCTGGCATAATTGCGAAGCTTTTTCCACAAGCTGAATCTGTAGGAGCTCCTGTTGGTGACCCTCCTTATATACCTGTTTTTGGCACAGAAGATAACAGCACTATCGATGTAAACGCACTACATAGTTGGAGGGTGGATTTTTTATACATTCAAAATAGAGAACCTACGAAAGAGGAAGTGGAAGAACAAATTGCCTCCTTAAAAAAGAAAGGTGAAAAAAAAGAGATTGGCTTCTTATTTTCCACTTATGAAACAACAAAAGCCAAAGGATACTCCGGAGACCATTTTGATATAATTGTAGGATTAAAGACAGATGGAAGATTAGCTGGATCCGTTATAATAGAACTTCATGAACCCATGATTTGTCCGACCTGCGTACCTCAAACAAAACTTACAGCTCTCCATGAAACATTTAAAGGCACTAATATTAATAGAAGAGTAAACTTAAACTCGGGCACAGGTGGTGGAAGAGGTTATGACGGTGTAACCGGTGCAACAATTAGTGCAACTCTCACTACTAATGGTATTATTACAGCTGCAAAAAAGATACTTCGTCAAACGGGTTTGAGTGTTAATGAAGGTCCTTTTTATGTCGATGTTGATGGTTTTGCAGAATATAGTTGGACAGAATTAGTTAATTGGGGTGGAGTCGTTGGAAGAACTTTTACAAGTCAAGAAATTAGACAGGAATTAAACCCAGAAAATCAAGATTACTTAAGGAATCCTGATAAAATTTTTAGTAGTATTTATGCTGGCTTAGCAAATCCAGCATATGTAGGAAAAAATATTTTTGGGGGTAAATGGTATTCTTACCATGTTTCACAGTTAGCAACTGGAGATAACTTATTAGTAGTATTAGGGTCTGGTTTATATTCCTGGAAAAAAAATCAATATAATCGTGTTGCATTAATCCAAAAAGATAAAAAATGGAAGTTCACTCAAGACGAAGTATTAAAGGCAACAGCCCTTAGAATAAAAGAAAAGCCTAACCTTTCTCAAATAGGGTTACTACGGATACCAAAAGAATGGGGTTTTGACCCTTTAGAAAAATGGGAATTAGAATTTACAGTAAATGAAAAAATTGCGAAAGGAGTATTTTCTTTAAGCTATGATTTACCTAAACAATTAATCACGGGAGATCCACTTGCACTAGAAGATGCCGGCTTACGACCAATTAAAACTGCTTTCTTAGGCCTTATTAGAGAAAGCAAGCTAAGTGGCTGGCAATCTGAGTGGGCACAACAAGATTATTCCATAATATTTTTGTTTTTACTTCTAATTATATTAACCTTGCTTTTAATTTTTCAAAAGAAACTTTCTGCAAGTAGAAAAATTCATAGTTATATCAGATTAGGTTTTTTAACTATTATATTAACTTGGATGGGTTGGATAGCTCAAGCGCAACTAAGTATGGTTAATATTATATCTTATGTACAAGCTTTGGTTCAAGGTAAAGGCTATACACAATTTTTATTTGAACCGCTAATGTGTATAATTTTTGTCTATACTGTAGTTTCCTTAGTTTTACTAGGTAGAGGTGTGTTTTGTGGATGGTTATGTCCTTTTGGAGCACTGCAAGAAATTTTATTTAAATTAGGAAGACTTATCAAACTTCCACAAATAAATATTCCTTTCTGGTTGAATGAAAGATTATGGGTACTTAAATATTTAATCTTAATGTTGCTTACCGCTACAATTATTACTGGTAATGATATATCTTATAGTCTTATAGAAGTAGAGCCCTTTAAAACAGCCATAACTTCTTACTTTGATAGAAGTTTACCTTATGTCATGTATGCAGGTATACTCCTAGCTATATCCCTTTTTACAGAAAGGTTTTTCTGTAGATTTATGTGTCCTCTAGGTGCTGTTCTGGCTTTCTTAGGCCGATTCCATATATTCGACATGATTCCTAGAAGACCAGAATGTGGAAGTCCCTGCCATCTATGCGAAAACTCCTGTCCTGTGCAAGCGATTACCCCTTCAGGGAAAATAAATATGAATGAGTGTTTTCAGTGCTTAGATTGTGAAGTTGAATACTATGATGACAGCAGTTGTCCACCATTAATTTTT
>DQLC01000088.1 GCA_015660425.1 Alphaproteobacteria bacterium | reverse complement strand
GTAGTATTTATAATAACTGCTTCTTTATGGATATCTAGAAAGTGGATTTCAAGTGCATTGGAAAATATTATTCCGTCAGGTGCATTAAATGACTCCACAATTGCTATATCAGCAGCGATAATTTTATTTATCATTCCTTCTAATAGACCTAATAGAGACAGATTAATTAATTGGGATGTAGTCCAAAGTATTCCTTGGGGAGCATTAATATTAATAGGTGGAGGATTATCTCTTGCTACTGTCATAAATTCATCTGGCTTAGCTGCATGGATAGGATCACTCAGTAGCAACCTATCAGGTATTTCAATTATTTTGATCGTTTTAATCAGCATAGCAAGCATTATTATTCTAACAGAATTAACTTCTAATACCGCAACGGCGTCAACATTTATTCCTATTTTTGGTGCCACGGCTCTTGGGCTAGGTCAAGACCCTTTGCTTTTAATTATACCTGCTACTCTGGGTGCAAGTTGTGCTTTTATGATGCCTGTTGCGACACCTCCTAATACTATTGCCTATGCTTCTGGTCATCTTAAAATTTCTGATATGATAAAAGCTGGGGTTTGGCTTAATATAATATCTTTAATAGTAATAGGAATTATTATTGCCTTAATTTTAGGTCCTGTATTTGATGTAGAATTAAATAAAATTCCTTTATGGATAAAATAAACATATAAATTTTACTTATAAAATAGCTTATGTTTAAAATATAAATAATAAAGAAAAAACATACGACCATAATCATAAAATAAATAAAGACTTGTAAAATATAATTATAAGTATTAATTTTTGCTCTTCACTTTAAAACGAGAATATATCCTATGAAAATTGCTATTGTAAAAGAAACAGAAGATTTTGAAAAACGAGTATCGGCTACTCCTGAAACAGTCAAAAAACTTATATCTTTGGGTTTTTCCGTGAATATAGAAGAAGATGCTGGACTAAATTCATTTTTTTCTAATGATTCATACACAGATGCTGGGGCAAATATTATTTCTGATGTGAATGCACTGATTTCGTCAGCAGATATAGTTTTTAAAGTAAATACTGTTCATAAAGATGGAAAAGGTTCTGACAATATAAAGTATTATAAGAAAGGAACTAAAATTATAGGTTTTTTAAAACCTCTACAAAACCAAGAAAAAATTAAAGATTTAGCAAATCATAATATAGATGCCTTCTCTGTTGAGTTTATTCCAAGAATAAGTAGAGCTCAATCTATGGATGCTTTGTCTTCGCAGTCTAATCTTGCAGGATATAAAGCTGTTATAGATTCTGTCTCTGAGTTTTCTAAAGCAATACCGATGATGATGACAGCTGCAGGAACTATAGCACCCGCTAAAATTTTGATTCTAGGAGCTGGAGTAGCGGGATTACAAGCCATAGCTACTGCAAGAAGACTTGGCGCCATAGTTTCGGCATTTGATGTAAGAGCGGCAGCTAAAGAACAGGTAGAAAGTCTAGGTGCAAAATTTATTGAAGTAGTATTAGATAATAATGAAACATCTAATAATGAAACCGATACAGGTTATGCTAAAGAAATGTCAGAAGAATACAAAAAGCAGCAACAAGACTTGTTGCATCAAACTATTAAAAATCAAGATATAGTAATAACAACTGCTTTAATTCCTGGAAAAGAAGCTCCAGAATTAATTACTACGGCTATGGTTAAAGATATGAAAGCGGGATCTATAATTGTAGACTTGGCTGCTGAAGCTGGTGGTAATTGTAAACTCACTAAGTTAAATAAAACAGTTATGGAACATAATATTAAAATAATGGGTTATGCTAATTTTCCAAGTAAATTAGCGCAAGACGCAAGTAGTTTGTATGCAAAAAACCTATTAAACTTTGTTCAGTTAATGGTTAAAGATAAAAAAATTCAAATTGACTGGAAAGATGAAATACTAAAAAAATCTTGCGTAAGTTATGACGGCAAAGTTTTAAACCTATAGATCTAAAGGAAGATAATATGACTGATCCATTTATTATAGACTTAACTATATTCATACTGGCAATCTTTGTAGGTTATTTTGTTGTTTGGTCTGTTACATCTGCATTACATACTCCACTAATGTCAGTTACCAATGCTATTTCAGGAATAATAATTGTTGGGGCTCTAATTGCTCTAGGATCTGCAAGTAATGAAATAACAGTTACATCTAAATGGTTAGGGTTTATAGCAATCATTATAGCATCAATAAATATTTTTGGAGGATTTGTTGTTACATGGAGAATGTTAGCAATGTTTAAAAAAAATAAAGGAAAAGATAAATGATAAGTATCAATTTTTCAGCTCTTTTATATTTATTAGCTTCAATACTTTTTATATTATCACTTAAAGGATTATCTAGTCCAAAGAGTGCTAGAAAAGGAAATTACTTTGGAATTCTTGGGATGGTAGTAGCAATTATTACCACTATCCTTCAGCCTGACACATCAAATTATTCCCTTATCATTACTGCAATTATAATTGGAGGAGTGATAGGAACCACTATAGCTCTAAAAATTGAAATGACAGCTATGCCTCAATTAGTAGCTGCTTTTCACAGTTTAGTTGGTGTAGCGGCCGTACTAGTAGCCTATACTGCATTATTATCACCAGAATCATATGGTATAGGTTCTATAGGATCTATAAAAAGTGCAAGTAGAATAGAAATGTCTTTAGGTGTCGCAATTGGCGCAATCACCTTTACAGGATCCATTATTGCATTTGGAAAACTCCAAGGAATTATAAGTGGCTCACCATTGGTATTTAAAGGACAACATATAGTTAACCTTTTAATAGGTATAACTATGGTTATTTTAATAATATGTTTTACAAATAATGAAAACCCTAACCTTTTTCATATTTTAACTATATTAGCTTTATTAATAGGCATCCTTTTAATTATACCTATTGGTGGAGCAGATATGCCTGTCGTAGTTTCTATGTTAAATTCATATTCTGGATGGGCAGCAGCAGGCATAGGTTTCACCCTTCAAAATACTGCATTAATAATAGTTGGGGCATTAGTAGGTAGTTCTGGGGCTATTCTTTCGTACATAATGTGTAAAGCCATGAACAGGTCATTTATAAGTGTAATATTAGGAGGTTTTGGTAATACTTCAGAGGGTCAAAAATCAGGTAATACTAATAAAAATGCTAAATCTGGAAGCGCTGAAGATGCTGCATTTATTATGCAGAATTCTCAAAATATAGTTATTGTACCGGGTTATGGAATGGCTGTTGCACAAGCGCAGCATATTCTAAGAGAAATGTCAGATAGATTGAAAAGTGCCGGCGTAAATGTTAAATACGCCATTCATCCAGTTGCAGGAAGAATGCCTGGCCATATGAATGTATTATTAGCTGAAGCGAATGTTCCTTATGACGAAGTTTTTGAGTTAGAAGATGTCAATAGTGATTTTTCTTCTACTGATGTAGCTTTTGTTATAGGAGCTAATGATGTAACTAATCCAGCTGCAAAAACTGATCCTACAAGTCCAATAGCTGGAATGCCTATTTTAGAAGTTGAAAGAGCTAAAACTGTTTTATTTGTTAAAAGATCTTTATCTCCAGGCTATGCTGGCATTGATAATGATGTTTTTTATAATGAAAATACTATGATGCTTTTTGATGATGCAAAAAAAATGCTAGAAAAAATAGTTCAAGCACTAGACTAAGAAAAATAGAATTAAGAATTATTCCTTAAAAAACTGTCTAATTTTTCACCTTCTGTGTCATTCAAAGAGATTAGAATAGCTTGTTTTAAAAGTTCACCATCTTTATCACTAATATTATTAAGTTTATTTTCTACTAAAACACTATTAATCTTATTATACTTTATTTTTCCTCTATCCCAAGTATCACCGTACCCTTTTAAAATTTGAGGCATATCCGCCAAACCTTCAGAAAAAGTTAAAGAATTGCTTAATGCAATAATCATATTATTTAGCCATTTTTCGATATTTTTTTGTTCTTCATTATAACGTAAAGAAATTGTTCTGATATAACGAAATACTGATAAAAATTTTAGAATAAGAAAGCCAAATACCGTTAAGGAATTAATTCTCATTCCTTTTCCTACAAAAGGTAAAAATGACATTATTTTATTATTTCTTATAAACCACTGTCCAATTTT
>DQLC01000116.1 GCA_015660425.1 Alphaproteobacteria bacterium | reverse complement strand
GGAGAAGATTTTGATACTAAAATTGTTCAATATTTAATTGAGGAATTTAAAAAAGAAAGTGGTATTGATTTAAAATCAGATAAGCTTGCTTTACAAAGATTGAAAGAGGCTGCGGAAAAAGCTAAAATAGAACTTTCTTCTGCTATACAAACAGATATTAATTTGCCTTTTATAACTGCAGATGCCTCAGGGCCTAAGCATTTAACTCTTAAATTTACTAGAGCAAAACTTGAAAGCTTGGTGGAAGCTTTTATTAAAAAAACTATAAAACCTTGTAAAGCTGCTTTAAAAGATGCAGGTGTTGCAGCCAGTGAAATAGATGAAGTTGTTCTTGTTGGAGGAATGACTCGTATGCCAAAAATAATAGAAACAGTTAAAGAGTTTTTTGGTAAAGAGCCAAATAAAGGAGTTAATCCTGATGAGTGTGTTGCATTAGGTGCAGCAATACAAGGGGCAGTTTTAGCTGGTGATGTTAAAGATGTTTTGTTATTAGATGTAACGCCATTGTCATTAGGAATAGAAACTTTAGGAGGAGTTTTTACGAGGCTCATTGAAAGAAATACTACTATCCCAACTAGAAAAAGTCAGACTTTTTCTACTGCGGAAGATAATCAGACAGCTGTTACTATTAGGGTATTTCAAGGAGAGAGAGAAATGGCTGCCGATAATAAAATGCTTGGAAACTTTGATTTAGTGGGTATTCCGCCAGCACCTAGAGGAATGCCTCAAGTTGAAGTTACATTTGATATTGATGCTAATGGTATTGTTAATGTATCCGCTAAAGACAAAGCAACTAATAAAGAGCAAAAGATAAAAATACAAGCGTCTGGAGGGCTTTCAGATTCTGATATAGATAATATGGTTAAAGATGCAGAATCGCATGCAGAGGAAGATAAGAAGAAAAAAGAATCTATAGAAGCAAGAAATCAAGCAGATGCTTTAGTTTATTCTACTGAAAAAAGTATGAAAGAACATGGAGAAAAACTTCCCGTAGAGGATAAAGATAAAATAGAAGAGGCATTAAAAGGTTTAAAAGATGCACTTGCTAGTGAAAACGCTACAAGCGAAGAAATAAATTCAAAAGTTGAGCCTTTAAATACTGCGGCTATGAAATTAGGAGAAATGATGTATAAAGAAAGCCAAGAAAAAGCTGCGGCAGAAGGTGCAAATGGTGATAATAAAAATAATACTGAAGAAGCAGATGTCGTAGATGCGGATTTTGAAGAAGTTAAACCAGATGAAAAAGACGAGAAAGCTGCTGATAAATAATTAAAAGCGTATTTCTTTTAAAAACATAGGTAAAAATAAGATGCGTGATTATTATGAAATCCTTGGAGCTGATAGAAATACATCAGATCCAGAGCTAAAAAAAAAATATAGAAAACTTGCAATGCAGTATCATCCAGATAAAAACCCGGGTGATGAAGAAGCAGAAGCTAAATTTAGAGAAATAGGTCAAGCCTATGAAGTTCTAAAAAATCCAGACAAAAAGGCGGCCTATGATCGATATGGGCATGCAGCTTTTGAAGGAAATTCTGCTGGTCCAGGAGGCCCAGGTGCTGGAGCTGGAGGCTTCTCAGATATTTTTGAAGATTTGTTTGGTGATTTTAGTGGGAGGGGGCAAAGACAGGCTCAAAGAGGAGCTGACCTTAGGTTTAATATCGATTTAGATTTTGCAGACGCCTATTCCGGCCTTAAAAAAGATATTAAAATAAATACTTATGTTATGTGTTCAGGCTGTAAAGGTTCTGGAGGCGAGGCAGGTTCGAAACCTATGACATGTGGAACTTGTCATGGAGCTGGAAAGGTCCGATCTAGTCAAGGGTTTTTTATGGTAGAGAGAGCATGTCCAAAGTGTGGAGGTAATGGACAAATAATAAGTAAACCTTGTAGGTCATGTGGTGGTGAAGGTCGAGTACAAAGAGAAAAATCTATTAATGTAAAAATTCCAGCAGGTGTAGATGATGGGACTAGAGTAAGGGTTTCAGGTGAAGGTGAGGCCGGCCCTCTTGGTACAGCAAATGGAGATTTATATTTATTTGTTCAGTTAAGGGCACACTCTTTATTTAATAGAGATGGCTCTGATCTTTTAATTGAAGCAAAAGTTCCTATGACACTCGCTGCATTAGGTGGGTCTGTAGATGTTCCAACACCTGATGGAGCTAGAGTTCGTGTTACTATTCCTGCAGGAACACAATCAGGCCATAGATTTAGATTAAGAGGAAAAGGTATGCCAGTAGTAAATAGATCTAATAAAGGTGATTTATATGTTGATGTTCATACAGAAATACCCGTATCCTTAAGTAAAAAACAAAGGAAAGTTTTAGAAGAACTACAAAACTTAGAGGAAACGTCAAATCATCCAGACAGCAATAATTTTATTAATAAGGTTGAAAAAATAAGGCAGTAAATATTATGTTATTCATAAAGGTAGGAATTTGTGGAGCCTCAGGGAAAATGGGCAAAGCTCTTATCAGGGCGGTGCAACTAAATAATGATATGCAACTTGTTGGAGCGTTGGAACATTTTGAAAACCTTAATTTAGGGAAAGATGCAGGAGTAGTTGCAAATATAGAACCTGTAGGCATAAAAATAATTTCTGATACTAAAACCTTTTTTCAGGATTGTGACGCAGTAATTGATTTTTCTTTTGCAGGAGCAGCTATAGATAATATTACTAATGCTTCCCAAAATAATTGTGCTTACGTTTTAGGTACTACCGGCTTAGAAGAAGAGCAAGTTATGCAAATTAAAAAGTTGTCTAAAAATATACCAATTATGTGTTCAGCTAATATGAGTGTGGGCGTTAATATTGCTTTACATTATACTGAGTTATTGGCGCAAAGTTTAGATGAAGAGTATGACGTAGAAATTCATGAAATGCATCATAGAGATAAATTAGATTCACCTTCTGGAACAGCTCTTGCTTTAGGGCAAGCTGTAGCTAAAGGTAGAAAAACTAATCTTGAAGAAAAGACCATAAAGTCTCGTTGGGGAATTGAGAAATTAAGAAAAAAAGGTGATATTGGCTTTTCAACCCAAAGAGGCGGTGATGTTATAGGGGACCATGTGGTAGCCTTTGCCGGAGATGGCGAAAGATTAGAAATTGGGCATAAAGCCTCTAATAGAGATATTTTTGCTAATGGGGCTTTAAAGGCTTTACTGTGGCTACATAATAAACCAGCAGGTTATTATAATATGAAAGATGTATTAGGTCTTAATTAATACTATATTGATTTTTCCATTCACTTAAACCATAATGGATTTTTTTTGCTAGTTTTACTCTTTCTTCTGGTATAAGAAAATTAGCTAAAATTATTTTTTTTCCGTGTGAAGAAATGGTAAGTATATCTTCACTTTCATATATAGTTTCAATTTGAACTTGAAGCCATGTGGGTTCTAGTTCTATTTTTGTTATTGTATTGTTTTGTTTCTTAAAAAAGATACTAAGCTTTTCTTTATCTAATATTATATGTTCATAAAACTTATTTTTATAAAACAATACTTTAAAAGCAATGTAAATTAATAGCACTTCTAACCCCATAAATCCTAGAACTGGCCACGCCCCTAAAATAAAAAAAGTAATTCCTATAAAGGATGCAGGAATTGTAATAAGAAACATTAAAAGTAATAAACCTTTTGGTGTTAAGGATTGATTTGGATAAATTTTAATATCTAAATAATATGCCATGGTCTAAAAGTAGGGCTATAATATATTTTTGCAAATAAATTATTAATGGATAGAGGGGCCCTTGGTTAAAAGGTTATCAAAAACTAATATACATGATGTTTTTTCACGTTTTTCTAAAATTACTCCAGAGCCTAAAGGAGAGTTGAAGTATACATCTGCTTATACCTTATTAGTTGCCGTGGTTTTAAGTGCGCAGTCCACGGATACTGGAGTAAACAAGGCTACAAGAAAGCTTTTTTCTTTAGCAGCCACGCCAGAAAAAATGCTTCAACTTGGTGAAAATAAAATTATTGAAAATATTCGAACAATTGGGCTTTATAAAAATAAAGCAAAAAATATAATTCATCTTTCACAAAAACTTATAGAAAATTTTAAAAGTAAAGTGCCAAAAACACATAAAGAGTTGCAATCTTTACCAGGTGTTGGAAGAAAAACAGCTAATGTTGTTTTAAGTATGGCTTTTGGCATCCCCACTATTGCCGTGGATACCCATGTTTTTAGAGTTTCTAATAGGACAGGCATAGCAATAGGAAAAAACGTATATGAAGTAGAAGAAAAATTAATTAAGCGTCTTCCTAAAAAGTTTTTTTTTCATGCGCATCACTGGTTAATTTTACATGGGCGATATACATGCAAAGCAAGAAACCCTTTATGTGCCGAGTGTGTTATTTCTGATTTATGTCCTTCAAAAAGGCATTAATTAATCTGCAATTGGGCCATTAAAGCCTTTTAAATTTAAAGTATGCAACATAAGTATAGTAACAAATGGTGCGGCAAATAAATTTATTAGGGGTATAAAAAATAATAAAGCACCTATTGTACCAAAAAGCCAACAAGGCCAGAATAAATTGTTTCTTACTTCTTTTATTTGGGCAAATGTCATTTTTCTTAGTCCAATTGCTTCCGTATATTCTTTAGAAATCAAATAACCTGTTATCAAGATATTTGCAGGCACCCAAAATAATGAATTGCCCCAAAAGAGGGCAACTGGAAATATAATAATATTTATTAGTATTGACCATCCCAAAAGTTTTATGCCGGCAAAAAACATTGTCGCTATTTTTATATTTAATTCCTGACTTATTTCTGGATAATATGTTTTTTCTACTTGATCCATAATTTTATCTTGAAAGAGAGCAAATATAATTGTTGAAATAGGAACAAATAAAATTGTTGAACCCCATAAAGCAGCAAGAGTAGCCCCATAAATTAAAAAATCTCCTAAAAAGGGAATGCCCGTATCAAGCCAATCTTTTACATAGTAGACTATAATGAAAGTTATAGAGGCAAGTCCTATAAGTGTTGCGATAGTAGTATATAGAACCCATTTAAACACTTTAGGATCAAATAAATTTTTTAATGATAATAACAGTATATCAATTATATAGTATTTACTTTGTATTATTTGCAAAGAGATTAGCCTGGCTCTATAGGGGTGATATTATAATTATTTGTGTGTTTTTGAAACAAGTGCCCAAACTTTATAAGTAAGGATTCATTTCTTCTTCTAGCTACAATTTGTATGCCAATAGGCAAATTATTATCCGTTTTAATGCAAGGTACGGCCAAAGAAGGACAACCAGTTAGAGAAATAGTTGCAGCAGTCATTAACCAACTTACATAGTTATCAAACTCTGTGTTTTCAACTTTTTTAGGCCAATGTTCTTTAATATTAAATGGAGCGACCATAGATGAAGGAGAAATTAAAAGGTCAAATTTCTCAAAAAAAACATTAGTATTTTTAACTAGCTGTCCTCTAGCTAACTGTGCCTTACCAATTTGTTCTTCTGTTAAGGCAAGTCCTTTTTCTATATTAAGCCTTAAGTCTTCTTTCATAATATTTTTGTGCTCAAAATATAATTCTCTTTTGTCTGTTGCAAGCATATGAGCTCTTAAAATTTGGAAGGTTTCTTCAGCATTTGCTAAGTCTGGGCAAGTTCTTTCTACATTATGCCCCATAGCTAATAATATTTTCTCTGCTTGATTAATAGCTTCGCGAACTTCAGGAGCACATGCAAGAAAGCCATAGTCATCGCTGATTCCTATATTTAATTTAGGAACATCTTCGGTTATATAATTCTGATAAGGTTTAAGAGGAGCATTAACTGATAGCGGGTCTCGAGAATCCAATTCAGACATTGTATCTAAAAATAAAGCAATGTCTTCTACCGTTCTCGCCATTGGACCATCTACAGAGAGCCCATTAAAAGGTAAATTTTGTGGACCATGTGCGATAGTTCCTGCGGTAGGTCTTATTCCAACAATTCCACAAAAACTGGCGGGATTTCTTAAAGAGCCTCCAAGGTCTGACCCGGTTCCAAGCCAAGCAGCACCAGTCGCTAAAGCAGAGGCAGTACCCCCAGAAGAACCGCCTGCAGTATATTCTAAATTCCAAGGGTTAGGAGTAGCTCCAAATATTTCATTAAAAGTTTGAGAGCCAGCACCAAATTCAGGGGTATTGGTTTTACCTATTATTATGCCTCCCATTTGCTCTATTCTTTCAACCAGAAAGTCTGATGCTTCCGGTATATTGTCTTTATAGATTTTTGAGCCATAGGTTGTTCTTACGCCCTTAACATTAGTTAAATCTTTAATTACAACCGGTAAACCATGTAAATAACCAGGATGGTTGTGCATTGCCTTATTAAGGTTTTTAATTTGAATTCGCGCTCTTTCTTCACATACTGTAACTACGGCATTAATACTGTTATGTGTTTCTTCTATTCTTTCTAGGTTGCTATTGAGAGCATCTTCAGGAGATATTTCTTTATTTTTTAATAAAGATACAACCTTTGTTGCACTTTTCTTCCATAAATTATTACTTGATGAGGTCATTTTAAATTCCTTTTTTTTTACAAATACTCCATCTCCTATATAACTATAAATATACTTTAGTAATTATTAAATTAAAAAGGAATTATAATGTCTTTAGAAAAAACCATTGATGTTTTAGGTATAGGAAATGCAATAATAGATGTAATAGCAAACGCTGATGATGCTTTCTTAGCAAAGCATAGCCTTAATAAAGGCTCTATGACTTTAGTAGATGGAGCAACATCAAAAACTATTTATGCATCGATGGAAAATAAAGTTCAAATGTCAGGAGGTTCAGCAGCCAATACTATATTTGGTCTTTCTCAGTTAGATTGTAAAAGTGCATTTATAGGTAAAAGGTCTGATGATGATCTTGGAAATATTTTTCATTCAGACTTAACGAGTTCCGAAATTATATTTACTACTAACCCTTTATCTACAGGAGAGTCTTCAGCAAGGTGTATGATTTTAGTAACTTCTGATGCAGAGAGAACTATGGCAACATTTTTAGGTTCTTCTAGCAAATTAACACTTGAAGACATCAATGAAGATCTAATAGCATCTTCCAAAATTGTATACTTAGAAGGATATTTGTTTGATCCTCCAGTGGCTCAAGAAGCCTTTCAAAAAGCTGCAGAATATGCAAAAGTGCATAATGCAAAAGTTGCCTTTACATTATCTGATGCCTTTTGTGTAGAAAGACATCGTGAAAAAATGAAAGATTTCGTAAAAAACCATGTAGACATTTTATTTAGTAATGAGGGAGAAATAAAGTCTTTATATGAGACAGATATATTAGAAAATGCATGCAAATTTCTTAAAGATGATGTGGAAATAGGAATAGTAACTCAAGGAGAAAAAGGTGCATCAATTATAGAAAAGACAACAATTCATAAAATTGAGGCATTCTGTACAAATGTGGTTGATACAACAGGAGCCGGAGATTTTTTTGCTGCCGGCTTTTTAGCAGGGTTATCTAAAAACTTTGATTTAATGAAGGCAGGAGTTATAGGGGCGGCATGTTCTTCTGAAATTATTTCACATTATGGTGGTAGGCCTGAAAAAAATTTAAAAGAATACATAAAAAAGAAAGCAGGGCTTATAGTTTAAGCCCTGCATAAATTAGAAAGTTTTTTAGCTATTTAAGATAACCAAGTTCTTTCCATACTTTATAGTTTTTTCGAAAATCAGTAAGAGATGCCCAGATCTTCGCAAAATCTTCATCTGATTCCACTAGTTCTGCAACTACTTCATTCCAGCCATTTTCAAAAATAGCTAACATTTCTGGTGACCAAGTGTGAAGCTCTACACCTTTTTCTTGCAGAGTTTTAAGAGCAGGACCTTGAATGCCTTCTCCTTCAGCTATAGCGTGGCGAAAATTATCACCACATGTAGCTTCTAATTGAGCCTGTTGTGTTACTGACAAAGCATTCCATTTTTCAAGATTGATCATAAGTTCCATAAATGTTGATTGTTGATGCCAGCCTGGAAAATAATAATGTTTCGCAATTTGGTAAAAACCTAATTCTAGGTCAATAGCAGGCATAGAAAACTCAGCTGAATCTATAGTGCCCAGTTCTAATGCTGGATAAATATCACCGCCAGCTAAAAGCTGTGTTGATACACCAACCTTTTCCATTACTTTTGCACCCAGTCCAAAAAAGCGCATTTTTAAACCTTTTAGATCTTCTGGTCCTTTAATTTCTTTCCTAAACCATCCGGAAGCCTCTGGAGGAATAATTCCACAAAGCATACCTTTTATATTATGTCTTGCATAAAGTTCTTCATAGAATTCTTTGCCCCCACCAAAATATACCCATGACATATATTCATTAGCAGGCGGGCCAAAGGGCACGGAAGAAAAAAGTTGCAAAGCAGGAACTTTACCTGCCCAATAACCTGGAGTACCCCAACCAGCATCTACACCACCTGTTGATACGGCATCAAAAATTTCTAACGCAGGAACAAGAGCGCTTGGTTCAAAGAACTTAATAGTAATATTTCCACCAGATATTTTTGATATTTCGTTTTGTAATCGAATACCAAGTGTTCCAATTTGCACTAAAGATCCTGGAAAAGCACTTGCCATTTTCCAATTTACTTTTTTAACAGTCTCTTCTGCAGCTTTTTGTTCTTGTTGATCGCAGCCAACTATTAATCCAGTTAAAAGGATTAATAGCATTAATAATAGTTTTTTCATAAATTTTCCTTTCTATAGCTAAGGTTACAAATCATATTTTAAATTTATAAACTTTTAATTAAAATCTATTTATATAAAGTATGGTTAATGAATTATATATATAAGACAGTTCTATCTAAATTAGGACCATATAACAAATTTAATATTTTAGCATTTATTCCTTTAGGTTTTTGTGCCGGCCTTCCGTTGCCATTAATTGGTGCTACTATGTCGGCACGTTTAATGGATTCCGGTTTAAGCTTAACTTCAATTGGTTTATTTGCTTTAGCAGGCACACCTTATGCGCTTAAATTTTTATGGGCACCTTTAATAGATACTATAAAGCTTCCATATTTAAATAGTTTATTAGGAAAACGCAGAAGCTGGTTGTTATTGACACAAATAATTCTTTTTTTAATATTTTTTATAATTTCTAATATTAACCCATTACAAGATTTATATTTACTTGCGCTTAGCGTATGTTTTGCAGCTTTCATTTCAGCTACACAAGATATTGCTTTAGATGCCTATAGGATAGAATTACATTCTGAGAGAGAATTAGCAGCTGGAATTGCAACATATGTTTTAGGTTATAGAATTGCTCTTATTGTAGCGGGAGCTGGTGCTTTATATCTAGCAGAATTTTTATCTTGGAACTTAGCTTTTATTATAATGGCTTTTTGTTTTTTAATTGGGCCTATAGTTTTGGTTTTTCTTCCAGGCAACCAGGAGACGGTTAATAAAGAGAAAACTACTTTTATAAGATGGGTTAAAAAAGCAGTTTTTAATCCTTTTTTAGATTTTACAAAAAGACAATCTTGGGCATGGATATTACTATTTATAGCTATATACAAGTTAGGTGATGCCTTAGCAGGAAATATGACTACCCCCTTTTTATTAGATATTGGTTTTTCAAAAATTCAAATTGCTAATATTGTAAAGGTCATAGGTCTCGCAGCTACTTTAATAGGTTTATTTGCGGGTGGATTATTAGTCTCAAAATATAATATCATTACGGTTTTGTTTGTTGGCGGTTTTCTTCAGATGTTTTCTAATTTATTTTTTGCTTTTCAAGGAATCGTTGGCGTAAATACAAATATTTTAATGCTAACTATATCTATTGAAAATTTGTCAGGCGGGATAGGTACAGCGGCTTTTCTTGCCTATTTATCAAAGTTAGTAGACCCTCGATATATTGCTACGCAGTTTGCCCTTTTAACTTCTTTTATGGCTTTATCACGAACACAGTTGTCAGCTCCGGCAGGCTGGATGGTAGAAGGAATAAATTGGGAGGGAATTATAATATTTATAAGTCAATTTATTCCTATGAATTTGGAAACTGTATTTGATAATAATATAAAATGGATCTTATTTTTTATAATGACCACAATTATAGCTATTCCTGGTCTATTAATAATTAATAAAGGTACTAGAAGCCTTGTTCAAAAACATTAGTTATTAAGATTTATACAAAAATCACAAAACTTATTAAAAACATAAGTAAAGCTAGTATGGCGGGCACATTAAAGAATGAAACCAGAATAAATAATATTAGTGTTAACAGAATTGCTATCCAAGAAATATTATTTGAAATATTTGGACGGATTAAATCTACAATAGCAGAAGCTAACATGGCTATAGCTGCAAAGCCCATGGCCATAATGCCTTTTGAGACAAGAGAGGAGTTTTTGTTAGCCATGATAAAGGCGAAGCCTATTAATGCTAATAATATGCCAGGTGTTTCTAAGGCAATAATTGAAGCAATAGCACCTAATATACCATGTGCTTTAAACCCAATAATAGCAGCTAATTTAACTCCTGTAAGTCCAGGAAATAGAAAAGTTATCCCCAATATGCTTCCAAATTCTGCAGCATCTATTACGTTGTATTGCTCTACAAATGTTTCTTGAATTAATTTTATCATGGTGGCTCCACCTCCAAAGGCGGAAAAACCAATTATGCTAAAACCTTTAATTAAAACCCAAAGAGAAGTCATGTTATGTGTTTTCCAAGCTCTTTATATAATTAACGTAATTAGTACGCTCTAACTCTAGCATGTCTAGTTTTTGTAATATTTCTATTATTACTTCGATTGATGTGCATTTTAAAGAAATAGTTTTAAATGAAATATTATTTATTTGAATATTAGCAAATTCCAATCTAATTTTTTTTCTTAATTTAGAAATATCTTTTTTAATATTATATCTAGTTAATTTCTTTTTAACAGAAGTTAGTAAATATGCATTATTTTTTATATTAATAATATTTTTTAAAGAATCTATAGATTTAATTTTGTTATTTATATTTAATATTTTTAAACTTTTTAATTTTAATAAGTCATCTTTGACTATTGGAAAAGGGATTATAGTTTTTTGAGAAAATTTAAATATATTATTTTGGTTTTTAATAAGGGTTTTTATGTGTAGCTCTTTTAGTATTTCATTCTTTATTTTTCTTAATTTTATATTATGGGGCAATTTAGGTATTATTAGATATTGATCAATATAATTTTTATATTTAGGCTCAGGTAAATCTAAATTTATTTTTTCTAGAGTTTTATTTTTTAATTTTTCTTTTTTATAAAAGCATCTCCATTCCCAGGATTCTTTTTTATTATTATTTCCATTTTTTAGCATATATTATTATAATATAATTTTTTTTTTAATCAAAACACTATATGTTGTGTCTCATATTTTTTTTTGCCTTGACTTTGTAATTGCATTTGATAAATGAACCTTAACTTGTTTGTTTTTACTATAATTAAGGAAATTAATATGAAATACTTTTTAATACTCTTAATAATTTTATTATCGTTTCAGTCGTTAGCAAAAGAAAAAAAGAAAAAAGGCTTTAGTACTTTACCTGGGTGGTCTGCAGGTTATAGATATGATTTAGATTTAGATGAGGATGAAAAAAGCAAATTACGATTATTTGGAAAATTTAAACAAAAAAGTGGTAATACTATTAAGTTTGGTTGGGATAAACAGATTGGAAGAAATTTAAATGATTGGGATGATGATGATGATGGTGTTGTCTTTTTTGAGCAAGAATTTAAATTTTAAAGTTTAATTAATAATATTTTTTATTAGAAACTTAGGAGATATTTCATATGGAAATTATTACCAATTACGGTAACGTATTAATAATATTGGCAATTGTTTTTGGTGTATTTATGGCCTGGGGTATTGGTGCAAATGATGTCGCTAATGCAATGGGTACATCAGTAGGTTCTGGCGCTGTTACAATTAAACAAGCGGTTATTATTGCAGTTATTTTTGAATTTTCAGGTGCAATTCTAGCTGGTGGAGAGGTGACAGCTACAATTCGTAAAGGCATACTAGATACAGCATTGTTTGTCAACGATCCACATCTATTGGTGTATGGTATGTTGGCATCTTTATTGGCTGCAGGTACTTGGTTATTAATTGCCTCATCATTAGGTTGGCCAGTATCTACAACACACTCCATTGTTGGCGCGATTGTAGGTTTTGGTGCTGTTGGTGTTGGTGTTGATGCTGTTGAGTGGAATCAAGTTGTTAAAATTGTAATGAGTTGGATAGTGTCACCAGTATTGGCTGGAATCATCGCCTTTACCTTGTATAGGAGTCTTCAAAAATTAATTATTGATACTAATCATCCTTTCAATAATGCAAAAAAATATGTTCCTTATTATATGTTTTTGGTTGGTCTTGTTGTCTCCCTGGTAACAATATTTAAGGGACTTAAGCATATTGGTTTGAGCTTTGACACAATGACAAGTTATATATTATCAATAGGATTTGGGCTAATCATAGCAGTTATTGGAGCTTTTTTTATTCGCAATATCCATCTTGATCCTGATGAAAACAAAGATTTTTACTATGCTTCAATGGAGAAAATATTTGGTGTGCTGATGATCATTACTGCAGCAGCAATGGCTTTTGCTCATGGTTCTAATGATGTTGCTAATGCCATCGGTCCGTTGGCAGCGATTTATAGTGTTATTGATAGTGGAGGTATGGTCAGTTCTAAGAGTGCGTTGCCTTTCTGGATATTATTTGTTGGTGGCGTTGGGATCGCCGTTGGTCTCATTACTTATGGTCATAAAGTTATAGCAACTATAGGTACTGGTATTACCCAGCTAACTCCGTCTCGTGGATTTGCTGCAACATTGGCTGCCGCTGCCACAGTTGTTATTGCCTCAGGCACTGGAATTCCAGTTTCAACAACACAAGTATTGGTTGGTGCAGTGTTGGGTGTTGGTATTGCTCGAGGAATGGCTGCATTAGATACTCGAATCATTAGTAGGATATTTTTATCATGGCTTGTGACTCTACCTGCTGGTGCTTTCATGTCAATTTTATTCTTCTTTGCACTTAAAGCTGCCTTTGGGGCTTAAATTTCTCTTGTTATGGCTTTTTAAACTTTTTTGTGCTATAATTTTTTCCTATTAAAGACAGGTCTATTTTTGTACATCTAAATTTATATTATTTATAATATGGTAGAGCATTCATATTTATTTAAATTTTTGGAATTATGAGCAATTAATTATGGCGAGTGAAAAAAAAATTAGTTCTATATTAAAGCATAAAAGTTTATATGATTTAAACGATTCTTATATAAATAGAGAATTATCTTGGATTGCTTTTAATCAAAGAGTTCTAGATGAGGCAAATAATATTAATCACCCAATTTTAGAAAATCTAAAATTTCTTTCTATTTCAGGTAGTAATCTAGATGAATTTTATATGGTAAGAGTTGCTGGATTACACGCGCAGGTTGATGAAGGAGTAAATATTAAAAGCGCCGATGGAATGATGCCTCAAGAACAATTAATTGAAGTAAATAAAAAAGCTAATTTATTAATGATGAACCAGCAAACAACCTGGAAGATACTTAAAGAAAAAATGAAAGATAAGAATATTCATGTTTTAACAAAAAGTTCTTTAAGTTCTAAAGAAAAAGAATGGTGTGCGGAATATTTTGAAGCTAATGTGTTACCTGTTTTAACACCTCTCGCTATAGATCCAGCTCATCCATTCCCATTTGT
>DQLC01000030.1 GCA_015660425.1 Alphaproteobacteria bacterium | reverse complement strand
TTAACAGGTAAAGACAGATCTATTATTATTCGTCGTTGGCATGAACTTATATTAGAAAATATTGATGATTTAGCACTGATTATGACTTTAGAAAATGGTAAACCTATTGCGGATTCAAGAGGAGAAATTATTTATGCATCATGGTTTACTGATTGGTTTTCTGAAGAAGCTAAAAGAACTTATGGAAAAACAATTCCTTCTACCATGGCTGATAGACGAATTATGACAATTAAACAAGCTATTGGAGTTTGTGGAATTATAACTCCTTGGAATTTTCCTGCAGCAATGATTACAAGAAAAGTAGCACCTGCATTAGCAGCAGGATGTCCTGTAGTAATAAAACCAGCTGGTTCCACTCCTTTTTCTGCTACTGCTTTAGTTGAACTGGCACATCGTGCAGGTGTGCCAAAAGGTGTTATAAACCTTGTTTCAGTTTCAGAAAAAAAAGTTGCTGAAGTTGGGGATGAGCTTTGTACTAATAAGTATGTTAGAAAAATTTCTTTTACAGGTTCTACTAATGTAGGCAGAGCATTAATCGCAAAGGCTGCGTCTACAATAAAAAAAGTATCTATGGAATTAGGTGGGCATGCTCCATTAATAATTTTTGATGATGCTGATATAGATGAAGCTGTAGAGGGTGCAATGGCTAATAAATATCGTAATAGTGGTCAAGTTTGTGTGTCTGCTAATAGAATATTTGTTCATGAGAAAGTTTATGATGATTTTGCTAAGAAATTCTCTGAAAAATCTGCTGCTCTTAAAGTTTCTGATGGTAGAGAAGATGGTGCTCAAATAGGACCATTAATTACTATGGCGGCTATAAATAAAGTTCATAGTCATGTAGAAGATGCCGTAGAGAAGGGAGCAACAGTAATGACTGGTGGTTCATTAGACAATGCTGGCAAACAATTCTACAAGCCAACTGTTATGACAAATGTTACAAATAAGATGAAAATATTTTATGAAGAAACGTTTGGTCCAATTGCACCTTTAATTAAGTTTTCTACAGAAGAAGAGGTAATTGAAATGGCTAATGATACTAATTATGGTTTAGCGAGCTATTTTTATAGTAGAGATATTGGAAGAATTTATAGAGTAGCTGAAGCTTTAGAATATGGAATGGTGGGTGTTAATGCTGGGGTTATATCAACAGAAGTTGCTCCTTTTGGTGGAATTAAAGAATCTGGTATAGGTCGCGAAGGTGCTGCCGAAGGTATAGAGGAATATTTAGAAACTAAATATATGCTTATTGCTGGAATAAATACATAAATATATAGCTTTTATTAATGAAAAATAAGAACTTAGTTTTAATTTCTACAGATATAAAGGCAGGAGGTATATCTACAATGGTAGGTATACATGCTGCTGCTTTAATAAAACAAGGCTATAAAATTAGTGTAATTTTATATAAAACCTCTGATGCTATTAGTTCTATTGAATATTGCACTAAAAATATTTATAATAAGGACAATTTTTTAACTGTACATAAGTATAATTGGTTAGATAGTATTTTATTAAAATTTGGCTTATCTAAATGGATTTTAAATATAGTTAATAAGTGTGATATTTGTTTTGTGCACAACGCTAGATTAATAGACACTATAAAAAAGAATAGCACTAAACCCGTTTTTGCGGTCAATCATACAGCTAAAATTAGTCAACTTAAGTATTTTAAAAAAGCAGATATGATATTTTCTGTAAATCATATTATTAATGATCAACTAATAGATTTAGGAGTTAGTAAAAATAAATGTGTTTATTGTCCTAATGTTCTAATAGATTTGCCTGAATTTAAATTAAAAAATTTCTCCAGTAAAAATATTGTTATAGGCGCATTAGGAAGAATGGTTGATAAAAAAGGTTTTTATGATTTTATAACTGCTTTAAAAATACTTAAAAAGAGGGGGATTCCTTTTAAAGCAATTTTGGCCGGTGACGGTGAATTATATAATAAATTAAGAAATACTTCAAAAGACTTAAAAGAACTAGAATTTCCAGGCTGGGTAAAAGATAAGAAAAGTTTTTATGATAAAATTGATATATTTTGTCAACCTTCGCATTTTGAACCATTTGGCTTAACAGTTATTGAGGCAATGGCAAATGCTAAATCAGTTATCTCAACAAATTGTGATGGTCCATCAGAAATTATTGATAATAATAAGAATGGTATTTTAGTATCTAAAAAAGAGCCAAGTGAAATGGCAGAAAGCATTATTAAACTAATAGATAATCCTGAAATTCATAAGAATATTTCTATATCTGCTAGAAAACATATAGAAAATTTTTATAGTATTAATAATCTTCAAAAAGTTTTAAGTATTAATATTAATAATTATTTTAAATTTGAACATGAAAAATAAACTAAATTTTCCATGTACAAAGAATTCCAGTTAGCAATTGCATATTTTCCTTCAGTGCATTGCCCATATTCACTTATAATATCTATTGATATTAAAGATTCACAATTTTTTAAATATTTAGGCTTAAGTTTAATGTCTATACTTCCATCAACACCAGAATATTTATGACTTGTTAAACTTTTTTTACATATACTCACATAAATATTTTTATTCTTATAAAGAGTATTATTAGGAGAATAGATTTTAATAGATAATTTATAGTTAGTTAGTTTTCTTTTTAATATTTTTAAGCATTCAGAAGTTTTAAATGAGTTATATCTTTCTTCACACTTTTCTATTTCTTGTGCTTTTACTGAGTTAACTAAAAAAAATATATATAAAATAAAAAAAAATCTCATTAAAATAATCTAGCATTATAATGTAAAGAAATATATATAAACTAATATTACATTTATATAGGATTACACATTGATAAATAAAACAATAAATACAAAAGATTATGATTTAATAGTTATAGGAGCTGGATCTGGAGGGGTAAGGGCAGCTAGAATAGCAGCAAATTATGGTGCTAAAGTTGCTATAATAGAAAGTGTTCGTGTTGGAGGCACATGTGTACTAAGAGGATGCGTACCTAAAAAACTCTTAGTTTATGGATCACATATTGCTCATGAGATAGAAGATGCGGTTGGCTTTGGTTGGGATATAGGATCTATTAAACATAATTGGTCTAAACTTATTAAGTTGAAAGATAATGAATTAGATAGGTTAAATAATATTTATTTAAATTTATTGTCCAAGGTAATAATTATAAATGGTTTTGGAAAAATTGTTGGTAACAATGAAGTTGAAGTAAATGGTAATATTATAAAAGCTAAGACTATTTTAATAGCTGTCGGAGGAAAAACATATTTTCCTAAACTAGAAGGTATAGAATTATGTATTAATTCAGATCAAGCTTTGGACCTAAAGACTTTACCCAGGAGTATTATTATTAATGGAGGCGGTTATATAGCATTAGAATTTGCTGGTATATTTGCATCTTTAGGCTCAAAAGTAACATTGGTTTACAGGGGGAAAAATATATTAAGAGGCTTTGATCAAGATATCTCAAATTTTATTAAGGAGGAATATATAAAAAATAATATTCAAGTTTTGACAGAAACAAAAATAAATTCAATTTTTAAAACACATAAAGGTTTGTCTGTTATATTAAGTGATGGACAAGAAATAATATCAAATGAGGTTATGTTTGCAACTGGAAGAGTTCCAAATATAAATGGATTAGGATTAAATGAAATAGGTATAAAAACAGGAGATGTAGGTGAAATTATTGTAGATGATAAGAACCAAACTAATATTCAAAATATTTATGCCATAGGAGATGTTACTAATAGGATTAACCTGACTCCAGTGGCTATTGCGGAAGGACAAGTATTTTCTGACAATCTTTTTGGAGGGATGAATAAAATTTGTGACTATGAAAATGTAGCCTCTGCAGTTTTTTCCCAGCCTGCTATTGGTGTTGTTGGATTAAATGAATTAGAGGCTAATAAATTATATGCCGAGGACGGAGGTATTGATATTTATAAAACATTATTTAAGCCTATGAAGCAAACACTAGGTGGAAGAGATACTAAAATTTTTATTAAAATGATAGTTAGCAAAAAAGATAATAAAGTTCTTGGAATTCATGGTATCGGTGATGATATGCCAGAAATTATTCAAATATGTTCTGTTGCTATAAAAGCGGGGGCAACTAAGAGTGATTTTGATAATACAATGGGTATTCATCCTACAACTGCAGAAGAACTAGTAACTTTAAAATAAATTTTAATATAATTAAAACTTGTAAATAACAATTACAAACAGTAAGCATAATGCTCAATATTATTTAAATAGGTATTTTAGGTGATTAAGTTATGAATTCTGATTGGTCTATAGATTCTTGGAGAGAGTTTACTGTTAAGCATCAACCTACGTATAGTGATATAGGTGCATTAAAATCTGTAGAAGAAAAATTAAAATCTCTGCCCCCACTAGTATTTGCTGGAGAGGCTAGAACGTTAAAAGAAAAATTAGCAAATGTGTCTGAAGGCAAGGCCTTTTTATTACAAGGTGGGGATTGTGCTGAGTCTTTTGCTGAGTTTAATGCTGATAATCTGAGGGATACCTTTAGATTAATACTACAAATGGCTGCTGTTTTAACTTATGGTGCCTCTCTGCCCATTATTAAAGTAGGAAGATTGGCAGGTCAATTTGCTAAGCCTAGATCAGAACCCATAGAGAATAGGGAAGGTAGTAAACTTCCTTCATATCTAGGTGATATCATTAATGGTATTGAATTTACAAAAGAACAAAGAGAACCTGACCCAGAAAGAATGATTAAAGCATATAGTCAAGCAGCTTCATCTTTAAATCTATTAAGAGCTTTTGCCTCTGGAGGCTATGCTGATTTACATGAAGTCCATCGATGGAATTTAGAGTTTTTAGAAGGTAGTACTCAAGCTAATAAATATCGTATGATTGCTGATCGAATTGGAGAGTGTCTAGATTTCATGAAGGCTTGTGGAATTAATAAGAATACAGCTGGTTTGATATCTAAGGTAGATTTTTTTACATCTCATGAAGCTTTATTATTAGGTTATGAACAAAGTTTAACTAGAATAGATAGTTTAACTGGTAAATATTATGATTGTTCTTCACATATGCTTTGGATTGGAGAGAGAACTAGATCTTTAAATGAAGCACATGTAGAGTTTATCAGAGGTATTGGCAATCCTATAGGAGTTAAAATTGGTCCTACAACTAGTAGTGAGGATATAATTAAATTAATAAATAAGCTAAATCCAGAAAATGAAGCAGGAAAGCTTACTTTAATATCTCGAATGGGAAAAGATAAAATAGGAGATGTATTACCCAGCTTAGTAAGAAAAGTTGATAGTGAAGGAATGAAAGTAGTTTGGTCATGTGACCCAATGCATGGAAATACCTTTAAAGCGCAGACAGGCTATAAAACTAGAGCTTTTGATAATATTATGAATGAAGTAGTGCAATTTTTTCAAATTCATAGATCTGAGGGAACCTATGCTGGAGGAATCCATTTAGAAATGACGGGTCAAGATGTTACAGAATGTGTTGGGGGTGATCAAGAAATTAAGGAAGAAAATTTAGGTGATAGATATAATACGCATTGTGATCCAAGATTAAATGCAAATCAAGGGTTAGAACTGGCTTTTAAACTTTCTGAAGAATTAAGTAAACATAGATAGTAGTTAATCCTCATGTATTAATTATAAACTGAGCTTCTGAAAAATCTTTTACTAAATTATTTCTTACAATATTATTTGATACTGCATAAGTTGTAGACAATCCATCTGCTAATGTAGCAGAGTTGGCTATTACAGTTGTTTTTGGTGGTATATTTAAGGCAGAAGTATAAATATTTGCATTAAACAAGTGACTCTTATTATTTGGAAGTATTGTACTGTTAGCTTCACTCACAGAAAACCCTTTATTTGTGATATCTACGAATTTATTATTTATATTTAATGTCCATTTCTTTTCATTGGGAGCTAATCCTGATGATTTGCCTTCTCCAAAATTGATTAAATGATTTTTTATACCTGAATTCATCAATATTTCATGAATTCTATCTGTTAATATTCCTTGTGATAATGAATTTAAAGTAAGTTCAGTATGTTTGTTTAATAATGTTATTTTTCTTTTAGAGATATCAATATTATTAAATCCTATACCATCTATATTAATTTTTTCTCCGGATGCATAAGCATTCCATAGAGGTTGTATCGTTATGTCAAAAGAACCTTTACTAATTTTAAAAAATTTTTCAGATAGATATATAGCATTAATTAATTCTACATCTGGATTAATAAGAACTTTATTTTTATTTAATAAATTAATTTTACTATAGCCATTTTGTAAATAGAAAATTTGATCTAATCTATTTATTTCTGAGGTAACTAAAAAAAGTATCTTTTCCAAATGGACTTTATTTTTTGTATGGATGCTCATTTCTACAGGGTTTCCAAGAGCAAAACCTTTCCAATTAAAAGTATGAATATTTTTATTTGCATATGAATAAAATGGTAGCATAGAAATCGCGCTTGCAGATATTTTGATAATATTTCTTCTTGATATAATATTGCTCATATTAGGCTTCTTTTAACCTAAGTTTTTGTATTTTTACTAATGGAGGACATCTTTTAGTATCAACATATTCTAATTGGCAGTCTAGGCATCTAAAACATTCACTCATAATCATTTTCCCCTTATTTATGCCTTGCGACGGTATAGCCTTCACAGGACATGAATTAGAACATATATTGCATGGACTTCCACATTCTTTTCTTCTTTTAAGATGGTCAGTAATTCTTAGTTTTCCTATAACGGCTAAACTTCCACCTAAAGGACAAATAAATCTACAAAAGCCTCTTTCCATAAAAACACTTAAACTTAACAATATAACAGCATAACTTACATACGGTAGCCCTCTATTAAAATGACGCATTATTGCAGTTTTAAACGGTTCAACTTCAGCTATAGTTGATGCTGTTTCCATAGAAATAAAAGATATTCCAATAATGGACACTAAAATAAAGTACTTTATTGTCCATAATTTACTATAGTATTTTTCTGGAATTTCTTTTTTCTTGATTCCTAAATTTTTAGCTATCCAGCCAATTAATTCTTGTAATGCTCCAAATGGACAAAGCCAGCCGCAAAATAATCCTCTCCCTAATATTAAAGTAGAGATTATTGTGAAGGCTAAAATTATGAATATTAGAGGATCAATTAAAAAATAATTTAAGTCTGCTCCAGTTATAGGAATTCTTACAAGAGATAAAATATTAAAGATAGATAATTGAGCGCCTGTGTACCAACCAATCCAAATTAATGTAAAACTTAAATAAGAAATTCTTATATATCTAAATATTTTTCTATATTTACTAATTTTTTCTTGAAAAATAGTAATAAGACTCAGAATTAATAAAGCAATAGATAGTATTAAAATTCTAAATTTTGACTCTAGCCATACATTAACCCATATTGCTAATTCTTTTTCAGGTTTAATAATAAGTTTATCACTAAGAATGTAAGGTATTATAATTTTTTCAGATGAGTTTTCTTTATTAAAATAAATTACTTCTAAGTACCAAGGTTTAATGGGATCAAAATTTTTGTCAGTAGAAATTCTGAATAAGGAAATTTCTTTATATATGGGAGCATTTAAACTATTGATTTTTAAAATTCTCGTATGATCTGTTGCTTTAAATGTAATAATATTATTATCTTGAATAATTCTAATTCTTTCAAAAATTTTAGTTCTTCTCCAATCACTTCCTTTATATGAGTATCCATTACCAGCAATAACTATAACGTAATCTTTCGCATCAAATGTAGACATTATTTTATCATGCCTCCATTCTCCAAGAATATTCTGTCCTATAGCTCGAGGATTATTCAGTCCTATTGCTATGTCTAAAAAAATTTTCTCTGATGTAGGTAATTCTTTTAAGTTTGGTAAATTTATAATTTTATCGGGTAGACCTAAATTGCTAAATTTTTCTTTTGCTTCTTTTAGTAATGTTCTTTGCGTAATTATATAACCTTTTTCTATTAATTCTTGCCAATTTAATTTTTCTTCTTTTAAATAATTTAATCTATTTCCATTTTTTACACCATAAAGGTTAGTTGAAATTATAGCACTCCTTGCAGACTTAAATAAGGATTCATGCATTAGATTAGAAGATATTGTGCCTCTATGAACAGTATCAGCTCGTAATGGTTGGTTGTAAGTTGCTCTGGGTAACCCCTTAGAAACATCAAGTCCTTTAGAATTTTTAACAAATTCTTCTAAATCTTCCTCACTGATATCATGAATAAATAGGGGTTCATTATGATAAGTTAAAGTAGCTCCAGCTAAAGTTCCATTAGTATTTAGTCCAACCATTATTTCATAAGGCTGACGATCATATCCAAGAGATTTGACCATGTCCCATGTAGAAAAAATGTACCCTAACAGCGTGTTATTACTTTTTACTTCTAAAATTCTTTGATCTATAGAATTGAGACTGATTTCATCATAAGTAGGAAAATATTCAATAATTAAGGATTTTTCTAATCTATCTGTTAAAGTTCCATCAATTTGAGCAAAACATAAATTTATATTAAGCATAAATAAAGAGGATAATATAATAATGAATTTTTTCATGGATATGCTTTTAAGATTTATGATAAAAATTTAACTATTAACACATAGTCACATAAAGTATAGTTTTAAAAAAAAGTTATTTTTAATAATTTTTATAGAGAATGGAAATTTATTGTCTGAATTTGAGTCTGATATAGAATTAAGAACTGATCATTATTTTAAACTTACGAAAAAAGTTGTAGAAAAGCATGGTGATATGGAAGTTACTTATGCTGTATTCATGCGTAGGCCAGTTATATACTGTCCAAAACTTGCTGTTGATTGGATAACATCAGTTGTGGGTTCTAGAGGTTATAAAATTAATATAACTGAATGTTTCAAGGAAGGTGCATGGGTTGGAGCTGGAGAGGTCCTTATGTATATATCAGGGAAATTAAGTGTTTTAGTTGATTTAGAAACAATTTATCTTCAAAAATTAGGAGGGGCATGTGTGGCGGCATATAATACTTTTGGTATGGCTAGTGATCTTCCCAAAGTAGGTTTTATAGCAATGGATGCTAGACATTGCGCTGGATCAGATATGCAAGAGCTAATGGCATATGGAGCTTCTGTAGGTTCTAAAAAAGCGCAAAATGAACAGGGTGCTATAGGCTTTATAGGAAGTGCAAATGATATTACATCGCATTTTTTTGGAAAAAAGAAAGGAATAGGTACTATGCCTCATGCTTTAGTAGGGTATGCAGGCTCAACAGTAGAGGCTGCAAAAATGTTCTCAAATACCTATCCTAATTGTCCTTTAACTGTATTAGTTGATTATTTTGGTAAAGAGATTACGGATTCTTTAGAGGCATGTAATGTAATGAAAGAATTAGCTGATAAAGGTTTATTATCACTCAGAATTGATACTCATGGAGGAAGATTTGTGGAAGGTTTAGATACAGCAAAATCATACGCATTATTGGATAAAAATGCTTCGCATGCTATACGTACATTTAGGACTGAGCAAGAATTAAAATGGTTAGTAGGCACTGGAGTAAGTGCAGCTGCAATATGGCATTTAAGATTAGCTTTAAATAATAAAGGGTGGAATAAAGTTAAAATTATTGCATCAAGTGGTTTTAGTCCAGAAAAATGTAAGTTAATGTCAAGTGTTGGTGCTCCTATAGATATGATTGGTACAGGCTCTTATATTCCAGAAAGCTGGTCAGAAACTTATGCCACTGCAGATATTGTTGAATATAATGGTGTTCCAAGAGTTAAAATTGGACGTGAATTTTTATTACCTAATAAGTAAACAAATAAATAATAATTTCAGCGGAGATTTATTTGAAAACTAATGTTAAAATATATTTATGCCAGCTTAATTTTCATGTAGGTGATTTAGATAAAAATTTAGAAAAGATTATTTCTACACGAAAAAATGTAAAAAAACAGGGTGGAGATTTATGCGTTTTTTCTGAATTGTCAATTACTGGTTACCCACCTGAGGACTTAGTTTTAAGAAAATCATTTATATATGCTGTAGAAGATATTATAGATAAATTATTAGCTTTATCAAAAGATGGAGGGCCTGCATTAATTATTGGTTATCCTAGAAATGATAATGGAAAATTAAAAAACTCAGCAGCATTGATAGATAATGGAATAATTTCTATTGTCGATAAATTTCACTTACCTAGTTATGGGGTATTTGATGAAGCAAGAGTATTTCATTCAGAACGAGTTTCTGGTCCTATAGCTTTTAGAGGTATTAGAATAGGATTGATGATATGTGAGGATATGTGGTTTTCAGATGTTTCAGAGAGTTTACAAGAATCGGGAGCACAAATTTTAGTAGTAATTAATGGTTCTCCTTATGATCAGAATAAAGAAGATGAAAGAATTTCTGTAGCCGTCTCTAGAGTAATAGAAACAAATTTACCTTTGATTTATGTTAATCAAATTGGTGGGCAAGATGAATTAGTATTTGATGGAGGGTCTTTTGCATTAGATAATAATTCAAAGCTATGTTTACAAAATTCCTTATGGAAAGAAGAGGTTAATTATATAGAAATATTTAATAATAACAATAACTTAATAGAAATAAGTAATTTTATTATTAATAAAATATCTAATGGTTTAGAATCTAAATATAATGCAATGGTTTTAGGTTTAAGAGATTATGTAATTAAGAATAATTTTAAAGGTGTTTTGTTGGGATTGTCGGGGGGAATAGATTCAGCTTTAGCAGCTGCTATAGCTGTAGATGCTCTTGGAAGTGAAAAAGTTCGAGGAATTAGGATGCCGTCAAAATATTCTTCTAAAGGTTCATTAGATGATGCAGAAGAGACAGGTAAATTACTTAATATTAGAATAGATACTATCAATATAGAAGAGATTAATTCTGTTTATTCAAATAATTTAGAAGAGTTGTTTACGGGTTTAGCTAATGATTTAACAGAGGAAAATATTCAATCAAGGATAAGAGGTGTTATTCTTATGGCGATTTCTAATAAATTTGGGGATATGCTTATTTCTACAGGTAATAAAAGTGAAATAAGTGTTGGTTATACAACAATTTATGGAGATATGAATGGAGGTTTTTCTGCTTTAAAAGATGCTTACAAAACTGATGTTTATGAACTTTCTAAATGGAGAAATAGTAATTACAATGATTTGTTTTTAGGTTCTAATGGTCCTGCAATACCTATAAATAGTATAAAGAAAGAACCATCGGCAGAATTAAATTTAAATCAAAAGGATCAAGATAGTCTTCCTCCATATGAAATTTTAGATGAAATCTTAAAAAGTATAATAGAGGACGAAGCTTCATTAGATTCTATTATTAAATTAGGTCATGATAGAGAATTAGTTAATAGAATTTATAGATTGTTATTGTTATCAGAATATAAAAGAAGGCAATCAGCGCCTGGCGTGAAACTTACAGCACGGTCATTTGGTAAAGAAAGAAGATATCCTATAACAAATGCTTTTCTTTATGATAAGTAAGCTTTAATAGAAAATTAATAAATATGTTATCTCCAATTATTATTTTAGTAGAGCCTCAATTAGGTGAGAATATAGGTTCAGCATGTCGTGCCATGTTGAATTTTAATGTGAAAAATTTACGTTTAGTAAATCCAAGAGATGGGTGGCCTAATCCTGATGCTAATGCAATGTCAGCTGGAGCACTTAACGATAAAAATTTTAAAGTGTCGGTATTTAAAAATTTAAATGAAGCTTCAAAGGATATTTCATATTTATTAGCAACTACAGCAAGGCCTAGAGATATAAATAAACCTATATATAATACTCAGGAAGCAATATTAAATATTATAAATGCGCAAAAAAGTGGATTAAAAACAGGTGTAATATTTGGAGGGGAAAAATCAGGATTGAATAATGATGATTTAGTAAAAGCTGATGGCGTAATTAATATTGATTGTAATAAAAATTTTACTTCTATAAACATATCTATGTCTGTCTTAACTATTTGTTATCAATGGTTTATAGAAAAACATATTATATCTAATGTATCTCAAGATATTATTAACAAAGAAAAAAATTTGGCTACAAAATCTGAATTAAACTATTTTATAGATAGATTAATAAAATTATTAGAGGATTCAAATTTTTTTAAACCAGACGAGAAAAAAAAAGCTATGATTAATAATATAGAAGCAATTTTTACCAGAAACAACTTAACCCTTCAAGAATTGAAAACATTACATGGAATAATAACTAGTATTACTAGAGCTTAAATCATAAGATCAGAGTTGACAGCATGTAATTGAGCTGTATAGTTCCACTAGAATTATTTGATAATTTAATTTGTTATATAATAGGAAGAATATAAGTATGAGTAAGAGAAGTGAACCACATTATAAGATTGATAGAAGGTTAGGTTGTAATTTATGGGGTAGGCCAAAAAGTCCCTTTAATAAAAGAGAATATGGGCCAGGACAACATGGTCAGAGAAGAAGAAAAATTTCTGATTTTGGAATACAACTTAGAGCAAAACAAAAACTAAAAGGTTATTATGGAAACCTTTCTGAAAAACAATTTAGAAATTATTACAAGAGTGCTGCCTCATTAAAAGGAGATACTGGCGAGCAATTAGTAGGTTTATTAGAACGAAGATTAGATGCTGTAGTCTATAGGTTAAATTTAGTTCCTACTATTTTTGCTTCTAGGCAATTAATAAATCATGGGCATGTTAGAGTAAATGGTAAAAGAGTAAATATTAGGTCTTATATGTGTTCAATTGGAGATGTTATTTCAATTAGAGATGCATCAAAGGAACATCCTTTAGTTATTGAGGCCTCACAGGGACTATTGAGAGAAGTACCAGATTATATTAGTGCAAATGTAGATAAGCTTGAAGGTACATTTAATAGAATACCTGTGTTATCTGATATTCCATACCCAGTTGTAATGGAGCCAAACTTGGTTGTAGAGTATTATTCTAGATAATAAGTAGTAAAATTTATAGAGCTATTATTTACTAAATAGCTCTTTTAATTCTCCATTTTCATGCATTTCTTTAACTATATCACAGCCACCAATAAACTCACCTTTATAATATAGTTGAGGTATTGTAGGCCAATCACTAAAAGACTTAATACCATCCCTTAATGTTGGTTCAGCTAAAACATCTACTCCTTTAAACTCTACTCCTATATGGCTTAATACTTGAGATACCATAGAAGAGAATCCACACTGTGGAAAAACGGGTGTTCCTTTCATAAATAAAACTACGTCATTACTATTTATTTCTTTTTCAATTCTACTTTGTACGTCTTCATCTATATCTGACATTTTTATTTCCTTTTTAATTATGTTTATAAATCTGCACTAGTTTTTAATGCTAAAGCATGTAATTGCTGTCCCATTTTCCCCTTTAAAGCTTTGTAAACCATTTGATGCTGCTGAATTTTTGATTTTCCATTAAAAAGCTCTGATTTTACATGAGCTGAGTAGTGGTCACCATCTCCTCGTAAGTCTTCAATAACCACTATTGAACCAGGAATAGCTTCCTGAATCATATTTTCTATTTCATTAGCACTCATAGACATATTAAATCCTTATTATTTTATTTCGAAAAATAATTAACAAACCAATTATTTCTTAAATTAGATAATTTTTCAATAGATATTTCCTCATTCTTATTATTATGCTCTACTTTAAAGCTTTTACCTTCTATCTTTCCTATAATAGAAGATGGAATATTTTTTTTCTTTGCTTCATTAATTATTACTTCAGTTTTATTTCTTTCACAAATAATAATGTATCTAGCTTGATCTTCTCCATATAGCCATGCATTAATATTAATATCTTTAGGTTTTTTTATTAGACATCCTAATTTACTCATTATACAGATTTTTGCCAAAGCTATTGCTAAACCTCCATCTGAAATGTCTTTACATACGCTAATTAATTTTTTAGCAGCTAAATTTAGGATAAATTTACCATTATTTAACTCTTGATCTAGATCAATACTTGGAGGTTGTCCAATATCTATTTTTTCTATTTCTCTAGCATAAATGGAGCATTCTAGGTGTCCTATAGCTTTTCCTATTATTATTATATCTTGATTATTATATTTGCTAATAATGTTTGTTAATTGATAATCTGTATTTTTTATTAAACCAACTGCTCCGATTTGAGGAGTAGGAGGAATACTTTTTCCCTCTGTTTCATTATAAAGGCTTACATTACCTGCAACTACAGGCATGGAAAGTGTTTTACATGCAGCAGAAATGCCTTCTATAGCTGATACTATTTGACCCATTACAACACTATTTTCGGGATTACCAAAGTTTAGACAGTCTGTAATAGCTAATGGAAGGGCACCTACAGAGCATAAATTTCTATAGCATTCAGCAACAGCTTGCATACCACCTAATTGGGCGTTTGCTTCGCAGTATCTAGGTGTGCAATCTGTAGTTATAGCTAAGGCTTGGTTTTCACTGCCATGAATACGAACTATACCTGCTTCAGAACCTGGCATACCTATAGTATCTCCCATTACCATATGATCATATTGTTCCCATATCCAGTTTCTTGAACATAAATCATGATTACTTATAAGTATTTCAAGAGATTCATCCCAGTTGCCATTGTTAGGAATATTTACTGTTTCATTATTAATTTTCTCTTCATATGGCCTATCATAGATTAAACCATTCGCTAATGGCTCAAGAGGAATATCTGCAACTATTGTATTATTTGCTGTAAGAACTATGTTTTTTGTATCTGTTACTTTACCAATAATACTAAAGTCTAGTTCCCATTTTTTAAATATGTCTTGAGCCTTTTTTTCTGATCCAGGCTTTAATACCATTAACATTCTTTCTTGGCTTTCAGAGAGCATTATTTCAAAGGGAGTCATTTTCGTCTCTCTTACTGGTACTTTATCTAAATTAATTTCTATTCCATTATTGTCTTTTGCTGCCA
>DQLC01000095.1 GCA_015660425.1 Alphaproteobacteria bacterium | reverse complement strand
CTTTTTTTTATAAAGATGCGATTTTACTTGCAGATATTGCTAACCTAGTAGATAAAGCTAAAATATCTGAGGCTATAAGACCTATATCTTTTGTGCTGGACGACATCCCGGCAATTGATATTACTAGAGATGAGGCTGTTCTTATTTCTAGAGGTCAAAAAGTCTATAAAGAAGATTTAGTATTAGAGGAAGGGAAATTTAATACAGAAGTTTATATCACTAGCAATAATAACCCAGTGGCACTAGCTAGAATAGAAAATAAGTATATTTTGCCCTTTAGAGTGTTTAACAATTAAATAATGGAGACTGTTGATGTCGATAACAACTGAAAGAAAACAAGAAGTAATAAAACAATTTGCAAGAAAAAAGGGAGATACTGGTTCTCCTCAAGTGCAAATTGCAATTTTAACAGAACGAATAAATAATCTTACTGGCCACTTTAAAGACCATAAAAAAGATATTCATTCTAGAAGAGGGCTTTTAAAAATGGTAAACAGTAGAAGGCGTTTACTAGATTATTTAAAGGTTAAAGAAGAAGAATCATATTTAAAAATAATAAAAGATTTAGGTATACGTAAATAAGAATATTTTAAATAAATTTAATTTATAGTTACTAAATTATAGAGGAAGTAAAAGGAAAATTGTATGTTTGATATATATAGAGAAGAGATAGAATACGGTGGAAAAAGGTTAGTTTTAGAAACAGGAAAAATTGCGCGCCAAGCAGCAGGGGCAGTTATGGTAACATATGGAGGCACACAAGTATTGTGTACAGTGGTTGCAGCAAAAAATGTAACTCTTAATCAGGACTGGTTTCCTTTATCTGTGCATTATCAAGAAAAGGCTTCTGCAGCAGGAAAAATACCTGGTGGTTTTTTTAAAAGAGAAGGGCGCCCAAGCGAAAAAGAAGTTTTAACATCTAGATTAATAGATAGGCCCATAAGACCTTTGTTTATGGAAGGTTTTATGAATGAAGTGCAAGTGATTTGTACTGTTGTGAGTCATGATTTAAAAAATAATCCTGATATTCCATCTATAATTGGAACTGCAGCAGCATTAACCATATCTGGAGTTCCTTTCTTAGGTCCAATTGGTGGGGCTAGAGTTGCTTGGGTTGATGAAAAATATGTTTTAAATCCTACATATGAAGAGTTAGAAACCTCTGCATTAGATTTAGTGGTAGCTGGTACTAATCAAGGAGTTTTAATGGTTGAATCTGAAGCAAATGAGCTTTCAGAAGAAATTATGCTAGGGGCTGTAGACTTTGGTCATAAAGAAATTAAATCTGTTATTAAGACAATAATAAGTTTAGCAGAACAAGCAGCTAAAGACCCTTGGGATTTTAAACCTTCATCTATAGGTGATGCTGAAGTAAAGCATGTAGAAAAGCATACTAAAGTTGTCTTAAAAAAGGCGTATGCAGAGACGGTTAAGCAAAAACGTCAACAAATGCTTAGTGATATAAAAACAAAAGTGATTGAAGAAGCAGTTGTTTCTGAATTAGATATGGGGCAAATAAACGCTCAATTAAAGAAAGCTGAAAAAGATTTAGTTAGAGGACAAGTTTTAAAAACTGGTAAACGTATAGACGGAAGAGTGTTAAATAAAATAAGACCTATTGCTTCTGAGTTAGATATTTTAGAAACGACTCATGGCTCAGCCTTGTTTACTAGAGGAGAGACTCAAGCTTTAGTTTCAATTACATTAGGTAGTAGCAGAGATGAACAAATATTAGATTCTCTTGAGGGTGATTCAAAAAGGAATTTTATGTTACATTATAACTTCCCGCCTTATTCAGTTGGAGAAGCAGGACGTTTATTTACAGGTAGAAGAGAGACTGGACATGGAATGTTAGCTTGGAGAGCTATTCATCCTATGATGCCAGATCATGAAGACTTTCCTTATACAGTAAGAGTGCTATCTGAAATTACTGAATCTAATGGATCCTCATCAATGGCCACAGTATGTGGTGCATCATTAGCATTAATGGATGCGGGGGTTCCTTTAAAAAAACCAGTTGCAGGAATTGCAATGGGTTTAATAAAGGAAGGTGATAAATTTGCTGTATTATCAGATATATTAGGAGATGAAGATCATCTTGGTGATATGGATTTCAAAGTTGCAGGAACTGATAATGGCATAACTTCATTACAAATGGATATAAAGATCACTTCAATAACGAGAGAAATTATGTCTTTAGCACTAGACCAAGCACGGGAAGGAAGATTACACATACTTTCAGAAATGGCTAAGGAAATTAAAGTTGCCAGGGCAGAAGTAAATGAATTCGCGCCACGATTAGAAAGAATGCAGGTAGCTGTAGATAAAATTAGAGAAGTCATTGGCCAAGGAGGAAAAGTTATAAAAGAACTATCTGCTAATTCTGGAGCTAAAATAGATATAGACGATACAGGATTGATATCCATATTTGGTACTAGTAAGGAAGCAATAGAAATAGCAAAAGCAGAAATTGAAAGTATTGTAGCTGAGCCAGAAGTAGGGGTTATTTATGAAGGAAAAGTAGTAAAAATTATGGATTTTGGGGCTTTTGTAAACTTTTTAGGGAAAAAAGATGGCCTAGTGCATATAAGTGCTATGGCTGCTGAAAGAGTAGAAAAGGTTACTGATATTTGTAATGAGGGAGACATTGTAAAGGTTAAGGTTATGGGATTGGATGATAGAGGTAAAGTAAGATTATCGATGAAAGTAGTTAATCAAGAAACAGGAGAAGATATTTCTGACCAGTTTCAAGAACAAGAAAATGATCGCCCAAAAGGACCTCCTAGGAGCGGAAGAAGAAGACCTTCGCAAAGAAGATAGTTATATAAAGAAAGGAAAGTAAGGTTTGTTTCCTACTTTAAACTCATTAAAAATATCAGGAGCAGATGTTCTTCCTCTAATTGAGGGAGGAAAAGGGTGTTGTGTAACTAATGGCAACACTTCCGGTGCTTGGGCGGAAGCCGGAGGTATAGGCACAATATCTGGAGTTAATCCTGACTCGTATGATTCTAATGGTATAATAATACCACAAACTTATTCTGGAAAGACTAGAATAGAACGTCACCAAGAGTTAATAAATTATGCAATTGAAGGAGGGGTTCAGCAAGCAAAGATAGCTCATGATATGAGAAAAGATAATGGAAGAATACATGTTAATATCTTATGGGAAATGGGTGGAGCTGAAACTGTTTTAAAAGGCATATTAGAAAAATCAAAAGGCTTAGTGCATGGGATTACTTGTGGGGCAGGTATGCCTTATAAATTAGGAGATATATGTGCAAGTTTTGGAGTATATTATTATCCTATTATATCCTCTGCAAGAGCATTTAAAATACTGTATAAAAGAGCTTATTCAAGAAGTGCAGAGTGGTTAGGTGGTGTAGTGTATGAAGATCCATGGTTAGCTGGAGGACATAATGGATTATCAAACCATGAGGATCCAGAAGTTCCGCAAGACCCTTATCCAAGATGTGTGGAGTTAAGAAAAGCTATGCGTGCTATTGGTTTAGATGAAACTCCAATTGTTATGGCAGGAGGAGTTTGGCATTTAAAAGATTGGATTAAGTGGGTTGATAATAAAGAATTAGGCCCTATAGTATTTCAATTTGGAACAAGACCTCTTTTAACTAAAGAAAGCCCTATATCACAAATTTGGAAAGACAAGTTACTAACTCTTGACGATAAAGATATATTATTACATAGATTTAGTCCGACTAATTTTTACGCATCATCGGTAAAAAATACATTTATTAAAGATTTAATAGAACGAAAAAAGAGACAGTTGAAGACCTCTTTAACTATAGTTGGAGAGATGGTAGTTCCTATAAAAATAGGTAAAAATAAAAATAAAACATTTTATTTTAATAAAGAAGATGCAAGTAAAGCAGCTAAATGGATAAAGCAAGGTTTTACAGAAATTTTAAAGACGCCTGATGATACAGTAATTTTTGTTACAGAAAAAAATTCTTTGCAAATTAGAAAAGATCAAAAAGAGTGTATGGGTTGTTTGAGCCAGTGTAAATTCTCAAATTGGTCAGATAATGAAGAAAATAAATATTCTACTGGGAGAAAAGTTGATCCACGAAGTTTTTGCATACAAAAAACACTTCAAAATGTTGCACATGGGAAGGACCCTGACAAGGAACTAATGTTTGCCGGACATAATGCTTGGAAATTTAAAAATGACCCTTTTTATTCTAATGGGTTTGTTCCCAGTGTAAAAGAATTAGTAAATAGAATAGTCACTGGAGATTAACAGCACCTAGATATTTTAAAATCTAGATGCTGATAATAAACAATAGTGTTTATTTAAATATATAAAGTGTTACAGGCCCAAATGTATGATCAGGAGGAGGTAACCTTCCTGGTAACTGATTGAGACTTACACCATCATCATCATACCCAACTTCATATTGTACCCAATTTTTATTTTGAAATTCTGCAGGTAAATTTGTTGCAGTTTCACTGTATTGGGTTTTTACTTTAAAACGTAACTGGTTCATACTTTTTGGATCAGCAGGAGTTTTAAGACAAGCAGGACCTTTACCTGCAAATTCTGATCCACCTTCTGTTACGCACCATTCAGGTTGGGGGCTAGCTTTAGAAGTTCTTTTTAATTTAAAAATTGTTGATTCACCAGGATGTACTTTGCTGCTTTTATCAATTTCTAGAACTGCCCAATATTCTTTATCAACCCATGCTGTTTCTGTACTTTCAGGTATTCCCCCTTGCATATAAAATATGTAGCTTGGAAATAAGCCACCAAAATAGAGTCGAGCCTCATTTGATTTAATAGTTATTATTTCTTGTGAACTAGCTATCTTATAGGTAAGCCCTATAAATAAAAATACAGTAAATGCCAGTACACATAAATTTTTTATAAATTTCATAATTATATCTCCTAAGTTATAATAAAAAACCCCGCCCCTTAAGGGACGGGGTTTCCTATATATTTGAAAACCAAATAAACGTTAATTATGATGTTCTAATTAAGCCATAACGTTTATTAGATGGTTGTCCTCCTTCTTCTCTAAATCTTTCAGCAAGCTGTCCAATTTTATCTTCAGAGAATGAAGGCATATCTGGTAGGTTTTTCGCTTCATTTAAACCTAACTCATAGAGACGAGCAGAATTTAATCCAAAAATAGCTTGCTTAGTAAGACTATTTTCACCTCCAAGGGCAGGAAGCCCATATTTTTTCTGCATATCTTCTGGAACTTCTAAGCGCCTCATTGCTTCAATTTGCCATTGTGGAGAACCATACCATACAGTATCTGATCCCCATACAACATGGTCTGCTCCCAGTCCTTTTACAAGAGTTCCAATGAATGCGGCACAGAAACGAGGATGTGCTACAGCTGAATTAGCAAAAGTAGATCCAATCTCTCCGTAAACATTTGTTACCCCATATTTTTCAGGAATTTCCGCTAAATCTGAAGCCCATTTTATATAACCACCACTTTCTTCAAATTCATTCCAAGCTTGATCCGGAAGTTCTAGGAATGGACGCAAAGCTGAGTGATAGATTACAAAGTTCATTTCAGGCCAGTCTTGTGCAGCTTTTGGTATATCATCTGCTGTGGCATATTGCCACACACCTTTGAAGGAAACTTCATAATCCGGTGGTAACAATCCTTTATGAACACAAATTGTAGGTTTTGGCCCACCATTTTTATAGGCTTTAACTGCTTTTTCATAAAAAGGATACATTAGTTTTTCATCATCTAAACGCCATGGGTATTTAGATGGTGATAATGGATCACCAATTGTATAAGATTTCCATGAATCAGGTTTTAGAACTTCAATAGCTCTATCAACTTCATCCATCCATCCATCTTGACCAGGTGTAATAACAGTATGACCTAACATACGTGTAGTACCAGCAAAATCATTTACCATGTCTCTTGCAGCTACGATTTGGTCATTATGTAGTAACCACCAAGTTGGGTCATCAAAAGGAGCACCTGATAGAAGAGCCATTTTTGTATCTGATCTATACCAAAGTTCTGCAATATAATTTTCAAATTTATATCTTGTTAAAGATAGCCCTTCTTCTTTAAGTTTTGGATTCCAATGTTCTGCAGCAAATTCACCTAGACCTAAAATTGCTTCATGTGGAAAGTCATCACGAAGGAAATGTGTTTGGTCATCAAAAATAAATTGACCTTCTACACGCGCAGTTCTTTCCATCATCATTTCAGGGTCGCGTGCTTCTGCTTCACTTACTTGAAAAACTCCACCACCATAGATTTGATTCATAGCTAAGAAAGCTGTAGCCATCCCGCAACTAGTTTGTAGGTATTGTCTTCTAGACATATTGAGGTGTTTTGCGTTTTTATCTGCCATTTCTACAGTCAAAGCTTCAACTTTCTTTTGAATACCTGATTGTGATGGAGGCAAATATTCTCCATTAGACACTATTTGTGTAGGAATCGGTAAATCTAAATTTAATTTTTCCGCTCCATCTACTAAAGCAAGCTCGCGCTCGCTGAGCCAAGTTCCGCCCATTTCTTTTCCTCCCAATTAATTAAACGTTATTAAGCTAATCATGAAAGTAGAGGTTTAGCAAATGTTTTTTATAATTAGTCATAAATTTTATAACCATGTGTTTTTAATTTTAAATTGTTATATAATTATTAGCATTTTTATGTTTTATCAATTAAGTATTTATAATTAATATTATTCTGGGGGAAACATTATTGTTTTTAAATCATTTTATTAAAGTTTTTCTTTTATTATTATTTACTTTTATACAGTGCAATGCTTTTGCACAAGATTCGGTAGATACGGAAAAAAGTTTAACATCTAAATACGCGGATAAAATGATAAACCCTGATTATAAGTATAATAAATCAGATAATGTAAAAGAAAGTTTAACAACAAGCTATATAAACAGCATGCGAGTAGGAAAATGGGGAGCATCAGATCCTGACTGGGTGAATTTAGATTTTGCTAAAACATTTTTTCCGGATGCAACTACATTAGGGAGGTTAGAAGGAGATATTCCATCTGTTTCAGTTATGGCAGAGGAAAATTTATTAGGATACATGTTTATAACCAAAGATATTACAATGTCCAGAGGTTTTTCTTCTCAAATTTTTGATATTGTTGTCGCTTTGAGGCTAGACGGAAAACTGACTGGGGCTACTGTTTTAGATCATTTAGAGCCTATTATCGGTATATACACGGAAGAAGGAGAATTGGTTTTACCTCGGTTTACAAAGCAATATAAGGGAATTGATATTCGAATGCCCACCAGAGTAAGTTTGCTCAAGAGAACAGAGGGTGCTGGCACCATAGATGGAATTTCAGCTGCTACAGTAAGTGCCGTATTATTTAATGGCGCTATTTTAAGAGCAGCAAGAATGGTCGCTTTATCAAAAGGTTTAAGACTGAACGATGAACCAATGATTGATATTGTAAATTTTGAATCTACTGGCTTTGAAACTTTAATTGAGAATGGTTCTGTTGGTAGGTTAACACTGACTTTGGAAGGTTTAAGTGAACTGGGCATGAATGAGCCCAAAATCTTAAATCGATCAGGTGTAAATGACATGTATAGATATAAAGCACTTTTTGCGGGAGATATGCCGGTAGCAGCACAACAAAAAGAAGTAAAAAGGGGATATACCGACACCCCTAGAAATTTAGTGATTGATTTATTTGTAGCGCCTGTTGCGACACCGACCATAGGAAGAAATTTATTAGGAAATCAATGGTATGATATATTCGTAGCCGGAAGAGATCCTAAGGAGATAACTTTAGTTTTGGCTACTTTAGGAAGGTACCCTATTGATGGGGAGTCTCATATTGCATCTGGTCCTTTTAAACGTCTCGCAGTAATTCAAGGAGAAAAAAGATTCCAATTGTCTAAAGACTATTTTAGAAACTTAAACTTTTTGCATGGAGAAGATAAACCTTTTTTTGCTGAAGTAGGACTATACAGAATTCCGGCTGATATCGGTATAGATCCTATAAAACCATGGAAGCTAGAATTCTTAGTTGAAAGTAACATAGAAGGTAATGATAAAATATTCTATGTAGATTATAAATTACATCCTAAATATATTATTCAACCAGATGGATTAGAGTCAATAGCTAATAATAATGACCCGATTTGGTATGCTGCCTGGGAAAGTCAGAGACTTAATTTAAATTTACTATTTATAACATTAGGCATTTTAGTATTAGCATTATGGAAAAAGGATACGCTTGTAAAATATCATTATGTATGGAAATCTTTTAGATACTTGTTCTTAGGTTGGATACTACTTTGGTTGGGATTCTATGCTGGAGGACAGGTAACGATAATTAATATTCTCACATGGATGACCGCTCCTCTGCTCAAGACATCTTGGGATGTTCTTTTGTCAGATCCAATTCTAGTGTCTTTAATGCTATTTGTTATTGTAAGTTTTGTAATATGGGGGAGAGGAGTTTTTTGTGGATGGTTGTGCCCATTTGGGGCGTTACAAGAATTAACTTCTAAGTTAGCACAGAAATTAAAAGTTACTCAAATTAAAATTTCTAATAAGTGGCATCTACGTTTATGGCCAATAAAATATATTTTATTAGCAGGATTAGTAGGAACGAGTTTTTATTCAATGGCCAGCGTAAATATTGCATCAGAAATAGAACCTTTTAAAACAGCAATTTCAATGAAATTTAATAGAGAATGGTACTTTATTTTCTATGCTGTATTGTTACTATTTATAGGATTATTTATAGAACGGTTTTTTTGTAGGTTTTTATGTCCATTAGGTGCATTTATGGTAGTAGGTGGAAAACTAAGAATATTTAAGTCTTTAAAAAGAAGAGAAGAGTGTGGAAGTCCCTGTCAACTATGCGCGCATGACTGTCCAATAAGTGCTATTAAACCTACAGGTGAAATTATAATGGATGAATGTTTTTATTGTTTAGATTGTCAAGATTTATATAATGATGAGCATAAATGTCCTCCATTAGTGAAAATAGGAAAAGTTAAAGCTAGAAACTTTAAACCAGTATTCACTCCTAATATTGTAGGGTAAATTTGTTAGTTTGTGCTTTATTGGTATGGGCGGTATTTCCATTTGAAAATTTTGATAAGAAGCCTTTTAAAAGAATGACTTACTTAACTGAAATAGATTGTAAAAACTCAATAAAAAATACCAATGATTATTGTATTTTAATAGATAAAAGAAAAGATTTTTCTCTGGAAGAGTGGAATCAAGATAATTGTGGTAGGTCAGAACATCAATGGATAGGTAAATAAATTAGGAGGATAGTTCTAATTGCGCATTAAAGTAAGGTAATTTTTCTCTATTATGACATCCCATAATTATAATTCTTTCTGCAATTTGAAGAGATTTTTGATATTTTCTTTCTAATTCTTTAGTAGATATTCCATCAAATTTTTGTCCACAAATAAATATGCCATAATGAGCTTGGACTGTTCTTACTTTTTTCCCTAATAGTAGTCCGTCTGCTATAGCGGAGAAACTAAATTCTTCTTGTTGCGTCACGCTTATATTTTTATTAATTAAGAATTTTCTCACATTTACTTCTGCTTCTATAATTAAATTCCAGTATTCAGATTCTGAATTTGTTTTATCACCACTTATATAATAAAAAGATTTACAGAAAATTAAAAAAGTGAGTTCTTCTATACTTTTATAATTCCAAGCTTGTCTTTCTAAACTATTCCAAACTGAAGGCTTAAGTTCTTTAAATACTCTTGGTACTCTATCAAAGAACATGCCATGAAGATTAAGATCACTTACATTAGAATCTACGAGCTTTTCTTTTTGTATATCTATACAAGCGGTAGAAGCACAAATTGGGCATTGATCATCTATATAAATATCTTTTTTGTATATATATGAACATCTATGATGCACGTTATTTTTACCTTCACATATAAAAAAAGAAGATTTTTTTTCATTCTCATTAAATTGTTGCGCAATCCAATTAAATCTATTTTGAAATTTAATAAATGATCTTCTGTGACTCCATAAATCCCATTTAAGATTTTCTACCGGACCAAATGTACTCCAGTTGGAGCTTACATCTATAATAATACATTTATTTTTATCTTTTGCACACCTTAAACCTCTGCCTACTGATTGTCCCCAAAGTACTTTAGATAAAGTTGGTCTTAAATGTACAATAATATTACAGTTAGGATTGTCCCATCCCTCAATAAGTACTCCTACAGACACTACGGCTTCAATTAACCCTTTTTTGTGCTCAGATAAAATTCTAGTCCGTTCTCCTGCAGGAGTAAGGGCGGTAAGTATACTACTTTTAATATTAGCCTTTTTAAGTGTTTCAAGAGTTTTCTCAGCAACGGCCACATCAGGACAAAACCAAGCAGATATTGCTTTTGGATTAACATTAATCCTTTCTTCTTTATAAATACATAAGGCATAATCTATCATTGAAGATTTTATAATAGCATTAGATAAAACAGATATTGGAAAGTCTCCATTTTTTATTTCTGCATTATTTAAATTTAAATCATGAATAAAATGTGGTCGATATATTGGTTGAACTAAAACATTTTCATTAATTAAGGTTTTAATATCTGCACAATCAATAATTGCATCAAAGACCAAGCCTAATTGATCATGTTGATTACCTGTTCTTCTCTCTGGAGATGCCGTTAACCCCATAATATGGCTAGTTTTTTTTCCTTTATCATCAAATATGTCTAACACTCTTTGATAAGCTGAACCTATAGGTGAGACTCTATGAGCTTCATCTATTATAATAAGATCAGATTCAGGGATTAAGGATGCTATAGCATATTTTGATCTTAAATTTGTTGAAAGAATTATATCAGCATCTCCATATTCTTTTACATCTTCTGAGATCCCTAGTTTTCTCACTTTATGATCAATTTTTAATTCACGTTCTAATTGTTCAAGTAGAACAAGCCTATGACACAATACAAGTATTTTTTTATTTTTATAAAAATTTTTTATAATTTCGCTGGCTAAAACTGTTTTTCCTGCTCCAGTAGGAGCTTTTAAAATAAACTTTTTATGTGCTTTACAAATCTCCATATATCTATTTATAATTTCCGCTTGCCATTTCCTTAAAATCATAAAGATATCACCATATATAAGTTAATATTACTTTTTAGCACCCCCTGCTATGCAATATTTTAATATATATAAACAAAGCAACTAATACTACAGTTATTTACATATAATTGATAATTGTTTTTAAAATTAGTTTGAAATATAATGACTTTTATTAACTAAAATCATTAAGTATTGATTCATGTTAATTACCAATTTACATGTAACTAAAATAGTAGAGTAAGTAAATATTTATTATAATTATTGGTAGAAAATGTTTTTGGCGCGCCCGAGAGGATTCGAACCCCTGACCCTCTGATCCGTAATCAGATACTCTATCCAGCTGAGCTACGGGCGCATATAATAATAAATATATTTATAACTTAATATTATCTATTAATCTTGTATCACTAATATATACAGCAATAAATAATCTTGCATTAGATTTATCATTATTACTTATAACATCTAAGTTTTCGCCTTTTCTAATTTCTACATAATCTATTTTTTTAATGCCTGAATCTAGAAAATTATTTTTGACTAAGTTAATTGTGCTTTCTATATCTTTGTTTTTATAATTATCTGCAGCATTTTTCATAATTTTATTAATATTATTAGCAATATTTCTATTTTCAGTATTAAGATATTGGTTCCTAGAAGATATGGCTAAACCATTTTCATCTCTGACAGTTTCTATAGGTAGTATTTGACATGGAATATCTAAGTTTTTAACTAAGCGTTTAATAATTAATAGCTGCTGATAGTCTTTTTCTCCAAAGACCGCATAATCTGCACCAGATTGAAGAAGTAGTTTAGTAACAATTGTACAAACACCTTCAAAGTGAGCAGGCCTTTTTTTTCCACATAAAATAGAACTAAGTTTTGGCACATTTATAGATAAATCAAATCCGTCTGGATAAATAGTTTCTACATTAGGGATATATATTATATTACACCCTTTAGATTCAAGGCGTTTAATATCTTCTTCTTCAGACTTTGGGTATTTATTGAAATCTTCGTTTTTTCCGAATTGCATGGGATTGACAAAAATTGTTGCTAACACTATATCAGCATTTCTTTTAGCTTCCATTATAAGTTTTTCATGTGCCTTATGGATTGCTCCCATGGTTGGGACAATTGCCAAAGAAGCAGCAGTATTAAGAGGGCCATTTCTATGTCTTGCTATAGATGTATGTAGACCCCTTAAATCTCTAACTATTTCAACACTCATTCTAATATACCAATTCAAATAAATTCATTGTATTAATTATAATATTTATCGTATCGTTGCTTAATAAATAACTATCTAATAAAGCCATTATAGATGAGGTGCAAGAAAATTTTAAAAAGAGTTTAATATGAATTATAAAATGATTATTACTTTATTCTTAGCAATTTTATTACACAATAAACTTTTATTCGCCACGGATGGAGCCGATGATTATAAGACTTCTCCTGAGGGAAAGATAGGTAATATTGGAAATGCTAAGTACAGTGTAGCCAAAAAATTTATGGCAGTTACTGCTGATCCCAGAGCAACTTCATCAGCAAAACGTATATTAGAAGCAGGCGGAACTGCAATCGATGCAGCTATATCAGCACAAATGGTTTTAAATCTAGTAGAGCCACAGTCTTCAGGTATAGGTGGAGGAGCATTTATTTTATATTATGATGCAAAAACTAAGAATATTTATGCTTGGGATGGACGAGAAAAAGCATCTATGAATTTTTTTGAAGATGTTTTTCTAAATTCTAATGGGAAAAAGAAAGGTTTTATAGAGGCGGTGTCGGGCGGATTAGCAGTTGGAGTTCCTGCCTTAGTGTCTATGCTGGAAAAAGTACATAGTAGACATGGAAAAATGCCTTGGAACGTACTGTTTGAAGATGCCATTACTTTATCTACAGAGGGTTTTATAGTTGGAAAGAGGTTAGAAAAACTTATTTCTAGAGCACCTCATTTAAAGAATCAAAAAACGGCAAGAGAATATTTTAATATTGATAATGGAGGGCTAAAATCAGGTGATCTTAAGAAAAATAAAAAATATGCGGAAAGTTTAAAAATAATTAGAGATACGGGTTCTAAAGCTATGTTAAATGGAAAAATAGCAGATGATATATTGTCAACTGTCACGAGCCGTATAGCTAATCCAGGTCTTATGGTTAAAGAAGATTTTAGTTTTGTAAACCCAATACTTACGAAGCCTGTATGTGGAAACTATAGAAAATGGAAAATTTGTGGAATGGGTCCTCCAAGTTCAGGTGGTATAACTGTTTTACAGATTTTAGGAATTTTAAATAATTTTGAATTAACTTCAGATAACCCTAATGATTCTGAAGTCTGGCATCTATTTTTAGAAGCTTCAAAATTAGCTTATACAGATAGAGGCTATTATATTGCAGATAGTGATTTCATTAATGTGCCTATAAATGAAATGTTAGATACCCAATATTTGAAAGGCAGGTCTAAATTAATTAATAAAACTAGCATTATTACTAATCCTGAAAAAGGAGAATTTAAGAATTATCACGCAAGACATTTAGGAATAGATTCTACTAGTGAAAAACCTTCAACAACTCATATATCTATCATAGATAAATATGGAAACGCCTTAGCTCTTACATCTTCCATAGAATTTATGTTTGGAAGTGGCCTCATGACATCTGGATTTTTATTAAATAATCAAATGACTGATTTTTCTTTCTATCCAAAAGATGAAAAAGGAAACTTAATTGCTAATCGACCAGAAGGAAAAAAGAAACCACGCTCTTCTATGTCTCCTACATTAGTATTTGATGCCAAAGGAGAATTAAAAATTGTGTTAGGGTCCCCAGGTGGCTCTCAGATAATATGTTACGTAGCAGCATCTTTAGTCAGGATGATAGATTTAAATATATCACCAGGAAAAGTTACAGAGTTTCCAAATATATGTAATAGAGGTTTTAAATCGGATATTGAAGAAGGAGTAATTGGTGATATATTATCCAAGTCGTTAGAAAATAAAGGGCATAAAATTAATAGAAAAAGTATGACAAGCGGGTTACATATTATATATAAAGATTATATGGGAAATTTACATGGTATTGCCGATCAAAGAAGAGAAGGTTCTGCCTTTGGTTTATAAATTAGGAGGGACGTAAAAAAAATGAAATTATCAGCAGATCAAATTAAGTCATTTAAAGAATTAGGGTATGTATTTATAGAAAATGTATTTGATGCAGATGAAGTAAGAAAAATGAATGACGAACTACCTAAGATGTATAGTCTAGATAGAGAAGAAGTTCAAAAAGAAAAAGATGGTAAAGCTATTAGGACTGTTTTTGCCGCTCATACTTTGAGTAATGTATATTCAGATCTGTCTCGTCATCCGCGTATAGTTAAGCCAGCAATGCAACTTCTAGGGGGAGAAGTTTACATTCATCAATTTAAAATTAATGCCAAGGAAGCATTTGATGGAGACTTATGGCAGTGGCATCAAGATTATGGTACTTGGAAAAATGATGATGAAATGCCAGAAGGTTTAGCACTTAATGTAGGATTATTTTTAGATGATGTTACGCAATTTAATGGACCACTAAATTTTATACCTAGGTCGCATAGAGAAGGTTATATTGAAGCGAAGCATGATGTGACCACTACGTCTTACCCTTTATGGACAATAAACAATGAGACTATATCTAAGCTCGTGGATAAAGGAGGCATTATTGCTCCTGAGGGAAAAGCAGGATCAATGATTATTTTTGATTCTACCTTAGTACATGGATCTCCTTCTAATATGTCTCCATGGAATAGAACAATAGTTTATATATCGTTAAATAGAACGAGTAATTATATTAGAAAATTTAGTAGACCAGACTATATAGCGCATAGAGATTTTACACCTATTACCTGTGTAGAAGATTCTTGTTTTAAATAAAAATTTTTGTAAGAGATTAATGAATTTAGATTTAGCAGATAGATTATTAAAGCGTCAGGAAGAAGGTAAGTCATTTCGTGTGGGTGTGATAGGAGCAGGAAAGTTTGCCACTATGTTTCTCTCTCAAGCAAATAGCACACAAGGTTTTCATATTGCTGCAATAGCAGATCTGGATTTTAAACGTGCAGAAGACGCTTTAAGAACGGCAAGTTTTGAAAAAGACATAAATATATCAGGAATTGACGAGGCTATATCATCAAATGAAATATGGTTTACGGATTCAGGTATAGAGTTAGCACAATGTGAACAACTAGATTTAGTAATTGAAGCCACAGGAAATCCAGAGGCAGGAGTTGATCATTGTCTCGCAGCTTTTAAAGCTAAATCTCACGTTGTCTTAGTGACTGTTGAGGCGGATGTTTTATGTGGGGCGGCAATCATAAAAAGAGCAAATGAAGCTGGGGTTGTATGTTCTAT
>DQLC01000020.1 GCA_015660425.1 Alphaproteobacteria bacterium | reverse complement strand
TATTAGGATCTCTATATTTACTATTAATTCTTTTAGATAAAAAATCTGAATTAATTTCTTGAAACAAATTGATATTAGACGCTTTCCATAAATTAGCTGCATCATTAGTTAATAATACATCAGCAGGGGAATTACTGCCTTCTCTTACAATCCTTTCATATAATTGTGAAGCTTTTGCTGTAATTATGTTAACTTTTATACCAGTTTCTTTTTCAAATAAACCCATCAAAGGTTTTAATAAGTGTTCTTTTCTTGCTGAATATAGATTTACTTCTTCAGCGAATACTTCTGAAGAAAAAAATATTGATAATATAAGTATAAAAAAAATGTTTAATTTTTTCATTAAAAGAACCCATTATTTCAAAATAGCTAATTATTATAATCATAAATGAGATTGATAATTATTCGCAACTGTAATATAGGGAAATATAATAATAAAATAAAGCACAAAAATATATATAAGCTAAAGTTAATCTTATAAATCAGTAATATTATCACGTGAAAGCACAGAGGGGCCAATATTTCTAGATAATAAACCTGAAGCTTTTAGCTCAGATATGCCAGGCAAATCTTTAATTGATTCCAAACCAAAATGATCTAAAAAATCTCGAGTAGTTCTCCATGTAGAAGGTCTTCCAGGAACAGCTTTATACCCTCGCGGCTCAACCCAATTAAATTCAAACAAAACATCTAGTGATCCTTGGCTTACACTTACCCCTCTCATGTCTTCTATTTCAGCTCTAGTAATTGGTTGGTGATAAGCAATTATTGCTAAAATTTCTAGTGCTGCTTTAGATAATTTTTTGTGAATTGTTTTTTCTACTGTTAAATATTTTGCAATTTCACTTGATGAGCGAAAAGCTAATGTATCACCTATTCTTTCTAATAGAAAGCCTCCTTCTTTATATTTATTTAATAAAAAATCTATTATAAAACTAATATCAGTCGTCTCAGGTAAACGATTAGTAAGGGATCTAATACTTACAGGCTTATCGCTAGTAAAAATTATTGCTTCAGCAATTTTAATGTATAATTCTTTATTCATTCACATTTATTCACTTATTTTTGCTCTTATAAAAATATCTCCAAATGGATTTAATTGTCTAATTTCTAGTTCTCCTTTTTTAGCTAATTCTAAAGTAGCAGAAAATGTGACTGCCAAAACTGAACTATTAAAAACCTTATCTTCAATAGATAAACTTTCTGGTAAAAATAAAGAAAGTTGCTCCCATTCCTTATTATTACTTAATATCTTATTTAATCTCTTTAAAGCAGATTCAATAGTCTCTAATTTTTTTTCTGGTGGGACGTAATCTAATAAATTATCACCTCTAACTATATTGGTATAAGAAAAAAGCAAATCATTTAAAGTTGTGTTATCAACTTTATGAATAATTTTCATTTCCTTTGATATCATTCCTCTAGGAAACCTATCTTCATAAAGTAATTTTAATTCAAATAAATTTTTAGCAGATTCTCTCATTGATATAAGTCTATTTAATTGTAACTTTAATGCTTCTGAAAGCTCATCTCCAGTCATCTCTTCCATTACTTCTTCTGGTAATAATATTTTAGATTTTAAGAATGCTAGCCATGCGGCCATTACAAGATACTCTGCTGCTATCTCTAAATTTAATTTTTTAGCATTTTCTACATAGTCTAAGTATTGATTTGCTAATTCTAGTATAGAAATATTAACTAAATCTACTTTTTGCTTTTTAGCTAAATCTAATAAAAGATCTATGGCGCCTTCATATCCATTTAAATTTAATATAAATTGATTGTCCTGATAAATATCATTCATATTATTTTGAGTATTATCAATATTCTCTTTAAAATTATGATTAATTTCTTCCATATTTACCCAAATGAAAATAGATTTTTTTCTTTTTTTAACACAATATATATATATACTAATTATAACTACTATATATAGAAATAAAGTTATTATAAATATTTTAATTTAAGTTTTAATAAATCATTAAAAATCTTATTAATTTCATTTTTATAAATTACTTTGTTCACGGATATATCTACATTTTCAATCATACCTAAGCATAATTTCCATTTATTTGATAAACTTTTACCTAATAAAGGAGTATTTAGTAGTACTTCCTCCGCAGCATTTACATTTCCAGAACAGTGTAAAATTATATCAAAACCAGCATTTATTATGGATAATACTTTATCCTCTATAGTACCGGATAGAGCAGACATTTCTATATCATCTGATATTAATATACCTTTATATTTAATAATATTTCTAATATATTCATAAGCTTTTTTTGATTGTGTAACAGGTAAACTTTTATCTATATCTGTATATAAAATATGGGCTGTCATTGCTATAGGCATATTAGATAAAATTTTAAAAGGTAAAAAATCATTAGATGCTAAAATATCTATTTTATCAGCTACTACTGGTAACGACATATGGCTATCAACTCTGGCTTTACCATGACCAGGGATATGCTTAATAATAGGTAAAACACCTGAATCAATTAGTCCATCGCACGCGGATTGCCCAAGTGAGGAAACTACATTTGGATTTGATGAAAATGCCCTATCCCCTATTACTGAATGCATATATTTACTCTTTACATCTAAAGATGGAGCGCAATTAACATTAATTCCTAATTCTTTAAGATCAGTACCTATTAATTTATAATTGAGATATGTGGCTCTATTTGCATCATTTAATGAAATATTGGCTAATTTACCAAATAAATTTGCCGGAGGATATTGTGCCCAATCTGGCTCCTGTAATCTTTGAACTCTGCCTCCTTCCTGGTCGATTAATATTGGACAATTCCAACCAATAATATCTCTAATTTTTCCTACTAAATTTTTGACTTGATCTTTATTATGTATATTACGACTAAATAATATATAGCC
>DQLC01000087.1 GCA_015660425.1 Alphaproteobacteria bacterium | reverse complement strand
CTGTGTCAAAGGATACACCTCTAGACCCTTTAAGGTTAAGAAGATGATCCAGTTCTTCTGATATTTCTCTTTCATTTTCTGCTGCAACGACTGTATTAGTAATTTTTTCCATAGAAAGATCAGCGAGCAGACATGCTTCTCTGATAAGAGAGATTTCTTCATCAGATTTTTTCCTACGCATTGGATTTGTCAGAGAAATCCCATTTCTAACAGCACCTCTTGAATATTCACTGATTTTCAAGGTAGTCTCCGCCCACGTGCGCTGCTCAACAGCTATATTTTTTAATGGCCCATAATCTTTAATTATTTTTTCAAAAATAGCACTCCCATCATCCGTTTCATTAATAATAATTTTTTCGCCAGTAGCTCCATGCGGCATATCAAATTCAGCTACCATTCTAGGTAGAACAAATAATGGTGTTTGAAATGGCCGAAAAAAAGCTCCACAAACCCAACCATGTGTATAGGATATATTTCCAAAAGTTGGTTTTCTTCTCAATGTACCAGTTAAATATTCTAGATCAGAAGAAGGAGGACAAAAATACAAATCACAATTACTCTCAATCATCCTATTGCTAAGTTCCAATTGCCTTTTTAGGTATGTTTCATCATTAAATGTTTTCATAATATCTTCCTAATATTTTTAAAATATAGATTAATAAAAGTTAATGATCATCTCATTCACTATTAAAAATTAAATATTTGAGACAAGCCGATTTGTTAAAATGGTAATATATATTGATCACTTGTAAAATATCCTTAAATTTTAAATTGACATTGCGATAATACTATAAATAATAATAATGTCAACATATATCTTATAATATACAGATAAATGGTAGGGTTTGATTGGCTAAGAACATGTCCAGGTTCTATCGCTACAAATAGAAAATATAAATATTTTATGAAGATAACTTTGTATTTGAATATCAATTTAATTAAGACGCTCTAAAACCCCGTTCAAAACAATTCATGATCGCAGTTTCTGTATATGTCCTTGTGGTTATTACAAATAATAAGGATAGAATAGATACATAACTCAAAAATTCATACAGGTTTTAACGCTGACATTATTTGTAAATTATTGTATTATAATAAGATAAATAATATTTATTTTTAATATGTTTATGTAATCTAGTATTAGATGTGAAAAATTGTCTTTTATTTTAAAAGGTGTGTAAAACAAAAGAAAATAAGACAACATATTATTTGTTTGTTTGCTGAAGGATACTATTAAGATATAATAAAATTCAAGGAGTACATGGATAAAAATATAGTCAAAGTACAAAAAGTAAATAAATATTTTAGTGAAATACTAGTTTTAAATGATGTGTCATTAAAAATACAAAGATCTAATGTAGTTGTAATTTGTGGACCAAGTGGATGCGGAAAAAGCACCTTACTAAGATGTATAAATGGTTTAGAAGGTTTAAGCTCTGGAGATATTATCATAAATGATAAATCAATTTTAGATAAAAATAATCTTAGAGCAATCCGACTTGAATTAGGTATGGTTTTTCAGCAATTTAACTTATTCCCTCATAAAACTGTTTTAGAAAACATTATTTTATCTCCGATTATTAATATAGGAGTTAATAAAGATGAGGCAATAGTGAATGGCCGAAAATTACTGGAGAGAGTCGGTATTCTTCAAAAAGAAAATGATTTTCCTTCATCACTATCCGGAGGACAACAACAGCGAGTTGCTATAGCAAGAGGATTAGCAATGCAGCCCAAAATAATGATGTTTGATGAACCAACATCAGCTCTTGACCCCGAAATGATAAAAGAAGTATTGGATGTAATGATAGAATTGGCTCATGATGGTATGACAATGATAGTAGTAACTCATGAAATGGGTTTTGCTAAAGAAGTGGCAGATAAAATTGTTATGATGGATGAAGGAAAGATAATAGAAGAAAGTGAACCAAATGATTTTTTTGGTAACCCCAAAAATAATAGAACAAAACAATTCCTGAGTAAGATATTAAATTAGAAATTATATATGGATTATACATTTCATTTTGGGGTATTAGGAACTTATTGGATTTGGCTAGCCAAAGGCCTTTGGATAACTATTTACATTTCTATAATTTCAATGTTCCTTGCTCTTATAATAGGATTGATTATTTCAATATGCAGATTATCGAAAATAAGATTTTTAGTTATTTTCAGTCAATCTTATATAGAAATTTTTAGAGGGATCCCATTATTTGTTTTCATAATATGGTTATATTATGGGCTAGCTATGGTGTCAGGAATAAATTTTGAACCAGTAACTGCAGGAATAATTTGTTTGTCTATGCAACACGGTGGATATCTCGCCGAGATATATAGAGCTGGAATACAGGCTGTTTCTCGTGGTCAATGGGAAGCATCTTTTACTTTAGGGTTCTCAATTATAAATACTTTTGCAAGAATTATTTTTCCACAAGCAGTTAAAATTATAATCCCACCTACTGCTAATATGTTTATTGGATTATTTAAAGATTCTGCATTAGTTTCAATCATTGGTGTTAATGAACTAATGAGACAATCACAAATAGCCACATCATTAACATTCAGACCATTTGAATTTTATACAGTTACTGCAATAATTTATATTGTTTTGACATTATTTTTATCTCAAATAGCAAAATTACTTGAATTTAAAATGAGTAATAAATAATCTATTTGGAAAAGTCTTTTGAAATTATTCTTACTTTCTGTGTTTAGAATACTTTACTATAATAAATTAAGTTAGCACTCACATTTTATTTTAGAATTATAGGTTCTATTAATTTAGTTTAATCTATAGTTAGTAGTTAAATAATATATTCTAAATTATTGATAATTAAGATTTATCTAATAAACTATATTTGAAGTAGTTTCTCTAGAGTGATTATACTTCTATGTTAAAATAGTAATAATTATTAAATAGCGTATTATAAAATAATATAGATATTAAAAAGATCTGGTATAGGGAGAAAATAATAATGTTTAATATTTTATCTTGTATTATAAATGAAAATAAAATTCCAATTTGAAAATATTGTCTATTCAGCTAATTCTGGTGATAGTATTGCCTCTGCTTTGATATCAAACAAAATTTTTGAAATAAATAATAATGGTATTTCAAAAAGAGGCGTATTCTGTGGGATGGGTGTATGCCATGAGTGTTTGGTGGAAGTCAATGGAGAAAATAATGTAAGAGCATGTATGAGAAAATTGGATAGTAACGCAATTATTTTCAAGCAAAAGCAAATAAAATTCACTAAGTTTAAAAAAGACACCTCATACCAGAAGAAAGGCTTCGGCATGTTCTCTACCGACTTGTTAATTATTGGTGGAGGAATTGGAGGTCTCAGCGCCGCACTAGCTGCAAGTAATTGTGGTGTAAATACTATTTTGATTGATGACCGAGATAAACTAGGTGGCCAATTTTGTAAACAACCAATAATTGGTGATAATGCATCGTGTGATGACCAAGTTATATTGGGCAAAAATTTAATCAATAAGGTAATTAATAATGGAGTGAAAGTTTTTACAAATTCATCTGTTTTTGCAATTTTTGAAAATAAAGAAATATTAGCCATAAAGGATAATGAATTAATTACATTTAGACCTAAAAAAATTATATTTTCTACTGGAGCTTATGAAAGAGGATACCCTGTTAAAGGATGGACCTTGCCAGGTGTTATGACTACAGGTGCTATGCAAAGTTTGCTAAAAGGATATAACGTTCTAGCGGGAAAAAATATTCTTATGTGTGGTAATGGTCCTTTTATTCTTCATGTTGCTAAAGAGTTAAAAAAAGGAGGAGCTAATATTGTTGCTATTAGTGAGAAGTCAAGTAAACCTAACATATTTGACTATAAATTAATGTTTCAATTGTTGTTAAACTCATTCAAATTATTTCTTAAAGGTATAAGATATTTGCTTTTTTTAAAATTAAATGGAATCCCCATATATTACAACCATGAAATATCTAGTATTGAACAAAACGCCAATGGCCTTACTGCAACTATAATGAACAGTGGAGGAAATGATCATAAATCATTTGAGGTTGACTGTATTTGTCTAGGATATGGTTTCAACTCTTCAAACAATATGTTGAGATATCTTAATTGCAAACATGATTATAACAGTGAATTAAATTGTCTAGTTACCTTTAGATATGATGATTTACAAACTACTGTTAAAGATATTTATGCTATTGGTGACTGTGTTAAAATAAGTGGAGCTCAGGTTGCTGAACTAGAAGGGAATATATCGGGATATAATGTAGCAGAAAGTTTAGGCTATGAAATAATTCCAGAATATTTAAAAGAGAAAAATTTGTGTAAAATTAAATTACAAAAACTAGAAAAATTTCAGAGTAATCTCTGGAAACTCTATAAAAGTAATAACAATAATTTAGCTAACTTAAATAAAGAAGTAGAAATTTGTAGATGTGAAGGAATTAAATATTCTACTTTAAATAATGCTCTAGAAAATGGTTTCACAAGCATGAGCGAGTTGAAGCTAAAAACTAGAATAGGAATGGGGCCATGTCAGGGACGCTATTGTTGTCAGATTGTATTAGACATTTTGAAATATAACTTTGATGTGCAAATTAAAGAATCAGATTTTTTTACTTCCAGAATTCCTTTCATTCCTTTAAACATTGAAAACTTAACGGAGTTGGTTTGTGATGAATAGCAATCGTAAGCCTGTAGAATGTGATTATGTTGTAATTGGGGGGGGCATTGTAGGTGGATGTATTGCTTATTATTTGTCGCGTAATAATAAAGAGGTTATTTGTATTGATAGTGGTGAATTCAGTGGAAGTAATTCAAATGCAGGTAGTATCCATGTACAGCTTCAAAGTAGAAACTTTCGATTAAATCCTCATTTGATAGATAATTTATTGGAAAATCTTCCATTCTATAAAGAAGCTGTAAATGCATGGGACAGGCTCCGTTTAATGTTAAATGTAGACTTGGATTTAAGAGTAAATGGTGGCTTAATGGTTGCTGACAATGAAGAGCAATTGGAATTTTTATATAAGAAATGCCAAGAAGAAGAGAATGCAGGTTTAGATGTGGAAATAATGGATAGTAATAAAATAAAGAGAACTTATCCGTTTTTAAGTAATAAAATTATTGGTGCAGAATTTTGCGCTCACGAAGGAAAACTTAACCCACTGGTTGCAAACAAGAGTTTACAAGAAGCTAGTCTTCAAAGTGGAGTTAAAATAATGAAATGTGAGACTGTGAGTCATATTGAATTTAAAAATAATGGGTATTGCGTTAAGACTAATGTGAGAGAATATTTTTGTGAAAAAATTATTATAGCTGCTGGATCAGGAAGTGGAAAATTAGCTGAATGCTTGAATATTAATATTCCAACTATTGCTG
>DQLC01000084.1 GCA_015660425.1 Alphaproteobacteria bacterium | reverse complement strand
CTTAGGGTACAAGAAATTTAAATTTGCTCATGTATTTGGGGTTAATTCAATCTTTTGCTATGTTCTAGCAGGTGTTTTATCTTCTATATTTTATAGTAATTATTTTCTAGGCTTTTATCCTAATAAAGAGTTCTTTAATTTAATTACTGGGCTTGGAATACCTGATAAGCTAGTGTCTTTTATGTATGCTGTTATATATGTTCTTATTATTTTCTTACCAGCTTATATTCTTTTCAAAAAGAAAATATTTATTAAACTCTAATTACAAATTCCTAGATCTAATATTTCATTAAAATATGTTTTGTCTCTTTTAATGAAATAATAAGTATTTCCTCCAGCGGCCATTGTTTTTTCTATAAGAGAGTCATTTACAATTGTGTAGAGCCAATTATATCCTGCATAGTCTTCTGAAAGGTTCTTTTTTGTCTGAAATTTAAATGAAGCTCCTACCATATTATTGTCTTCATAGATATAACATCCTCCTTGATTGACATGAACATCCAGATACACACCATTTTTATCATTAAAAAACCTCCATATTGATGCATTATCCTCACTTGACCAATATGTTCCATCTAAGCAATCCAAAAAAGTTTCACAGCTTTTATTGTCTTCTGAACAGCTAATAATTAAAATTATAATAAATAGAAATATTTTTTTCATTTTAGTTTGTCTTTAAATAAGGTATCTGCTCTAAAGCATATTTAATACTTGTTTCTGGTCTTTGACAAGTTTTGTTTTGACATACATATATATAAGTTTCATCTTCAAAGAATCTATCCATAAACAAAGGAATATTACTCTCAGAATTAGATTGCACCAAAATTACATTAGGAAGTAACTGTTCAGAAATTAATTTTGTTTTAGAATCTGAATCTGAACCAATAACAGCAATTTCATAAAATGACTCAACTCTATTTAGAATATTGTTTGCCCAAACAGAATAATAATTAATACTTCCGTCAATTATTTCTTTAACAGAAGAGACCATCTTATTTGATTGATCAAGGTAATAATCATCAAAAATTATATGTCCAATATTAAATAATTGTTCAGCAATAATTGAATTAGGTGAAGGGATAACACCATCATCTATAGAAACAATTTTAGTAAATAAATCTTTGTTTGTTGTATAAAGCAATAAGTCAGACTCTTCATCTTTAAAATACTTAATACTATCATCAATTATCTCTTTAGATTTATTAAAATAAAACTCCTCTCCAGTAGTTTGGAAAAGTCTCATTGCAGCTTTAGCTAGAAAAGCATAATCTTCTAGAACTCCATCTTGGTATTGTCTGTCCTTAAAGGTGTGAACTAACATGTTATTTTTATACCCCATTTTTAGAAGAGTGTTAAACTTATCTTTGGCTTGAGTTAATAGAAGATCATCCTTAAATGCTTCATAAGCATCAATCAAACCAATTATTGATAGTGCATTCCATGAAATAATTGTCTTATCATCTATTCGAGGTTTTGTCCTTTTAGATCTAATCTTCAATATCTCACTAATCCACCTTTCTTTCATTTTTGAAAATTCATCTTCATTTAATGAATTTGAACTAAGCCATGATTTTAAGTCTCTTTTTGGTATTAGAAGAAACTTGTTATTATCCCATGGTTTATCTAGGTCAATATTAAAGTATGAATTAAATAAATCAGTTTGTTCACTAGAGATTAATTCAATTTCATTTAAATTGAATGAATAATACTTTCCTTCTTCACCATCTGTATCAGCATCCATTGAAGCATAATATAAGTCATTTGATGAATTCATTTCATTGTTAAGGAAATTAATAGTTTGATAAACAAGATCTTTATACTCAGGTGTTTTGAATAATTTATATGCATTAGAGTATAAGCTAATCATTTGAGCCTGATCATAAAGCATTTTTTCAAAATGTGGAATTTTCCATTCTGGATCAATCGTATATCTATAAAAACCACCTTCAACTATATCTATTACCCCACTATTAGATATTATATCTAATGTTTTTTTAACATAATTAAGTATTTGTTCATCTTTATAAATAGAGCCATAATTTATTAAGTACTGATATTTTGAAGGTGAAATAAATTTTTGTTGAGCTATATCTCCACCATTATTTGTATCCCATTTATCTGACCAAATTTTTGTATTTCTACTTAAAAAATCTTTATCGAATTCAGATACTTCATTTTTCTTTGTAATTGTATTTATATCAATTACTCCACTTTTTACATTATTAGCTATTTCTTCAAGACCTTCGTAATTAGTTTCTTTAACTCGAATAATTCTATTTAATATATCAAACCACTGCTCTTTTGTATGATATGTTCCAGCGTATATTGGACTTCCATCAGGAAGAGTAATAACATTTAAAGGCCACCCTCCCATACCTGTCATAAGTTGAGATGCTGTCATATATGCTTGATCAACATCAGGGTTTTCTTCCCTATCAACTTTTACATTTATAAAATTATCATTCATTAATTTAGCAATCATTTCATCCGTAAAAGTTTCATCCTCCATTACATGACACCAATGGCAACTAGAGTATCCTATACTAACAATTACCAATTTATCTAACTCTCCAGAAAAGCCAAAAATTGAATTTGACCATCTTTGCCAATTTACTGGATTCTCAGCATGTTGTTTTAGATAAAGACTAGTTTCATTTTTTAATTGATTTGATTCCATTGAGTTGATAGTTATTTCATTGTTACAAGACATTATTAATAATGAAAATATAATATAACTTTTTGTGTAATTATTACTCAGCATTTTTAAATTAATAATTTTTACAATATTAATAAATCAAAGTATTAAAAAATAACCACTTTTTTTTAAATATTGATAAAAATTAAAAAATAATCATTTGTTTTATTTAACCTCTGTTTTTGAAGATATAATTTTGCTTTACAATTATACCATGTTAATAGTAGAGTTTATTTACCTACTTAATAGTTTAATAGTAGTATCTGATTTATATATTATAGAGACCTGCCTTTGTTTTTGGGCAGGTTTCTTTATTCACAGTACTTATCTCCAATATTTGTTGAATCATAAGTATCCTTATCTACTATACCAGAAGAATATTTATCAGGAATATAACCACCTGAATTTAAACCATCTCCCGATGAATATCCTGGACCATCATTTAATGGAGTATTAAAATAAAAATAATACTTTCCGTCAATAATCTTTTTTTCCCTTATTGTAAAACAATCTTCTTTATTACATGAAGAAAAAATAATTAGAAACAGAAGACAAATAGATTTAACCTTCATAAAATTTATGTGATTAAATTATTGGTATTTTTTCCATATAAATGTGGAACCATCATGATTAACAGCTAGAACATCAAATTCTGCTCTTTCATTAATTGTTTCCATTCCTGGAACATTACTTCCAGCAGGCATTCCAGGAACTGTAATTCCTTTAATGTCAGGATTTTCTAATAAAAGTTTTGTTATTGCATCAGATGGTACATGTCCTTCAACAAAATAATTACCAATAAATGCAGTATGACATGATTGAAGTGTATAATCAATACCAGCTTTGACTTTTGCTGAGTACATATCATTTGTCTTAATTGACTCTACATTAAAACCGTTTTGTTCCATATTGCTTACCCAACCAGAACAACAACCACAAGTAGGTGATTGATAAACGACTAATTTTTCTTTTGTGTCTTGATTACAAGAAAAAAGAATTATTGAAATAATTAATAATATTTTTTTCACATTACAAATATCGTTTTTTTATAATAAAAATTAATAATTTAATGCTATACTTTTATCTATAATGAACCAACTAATCAAATTATTAAAGAAACTTTATTCTGATTTAATGTCTCATCCACTTTTATCAATTATAGTAAGGATAATTTTTATTTGTTTGATTCTTATATTGATAGCTTATATATTATTCTATTCAATAGTTATAGCTGTAATATTAATTCCAATATATTATATTTGGAGATATTTTAAATAAGAGGTGAATGTCTGAGATACTTGATGAGAATAAGATTAAAGAAAGTCTAGAAGCTTTAGATGGTTGGGTTATAAAGAATAATATTTTATATAAAAAAATTTCATTTAAAACCTTTATGAATGCATTTAGCTTTATGAATATAGTTGCTGATCATTCTGAAAAGATAAATCATCATCCAAAATTAACTAATGAATATAACATACTAGAAATTGAATTGCACACACATAGTCTAAATGCTATTACTGAAAAAGATTTTTCATTAGCTAGATTTATTGATAATATCTATGAAGAAATGTTTTCTTAAAAACTCTATGTATAATAAAATAAGATCCCTTATTTGTTTTCTAATCATACCATTTATTATTTCTTGTCATGGACCTGAACCCCTTGATTTAGATGATGGAGAATCCGAAATTAGCTATACAGGTGAAAACATTCAAAGATTACCTGAAGCAATCATATCAACCCTAGGAGAAGAAATTGTTGATGAACCTAAGATTAATGCTACATTAAGTCTTATTGAAGAAGACTTAATTAAATCTGATTATAATATAGGTATTGAGATTAGGGGTAGCTCTTCACAAATGTTTGATAAAAAGTCTTATGGATTTGAGACTAGGAGTAGCGACTTTAATGATGATATAGATGTTTCTCTAGGAGGTTTTTCACCAGAAGAGGATTGGATATTTTATGGCCCATATAGTGATAAATCGTTAATAAGAAACAAATTAACATTTGATCTATCTAATCTAATAGGTTACAAGGCTAGTGATACAAAATTTTACAATTTATCAATTAATGGTGATTATAAGGGTGTTTATATTTTAATGGAAAAAATCAAAAGAGATAAAAACAGGGTAGATGTAACAAAACATTCAGGTTCTTCAGCAAATGGGGGTTATATAATTAAAATTGATAAGGCAACTGGTGATTCATCATCAGGAACCACTTATGATTCATCTATGTCATTTAGATCTAATTATAATACGAAAGGTAATCTGTCAGATCAATCAGAAATATATTTTATATATGATTATCCAAAACCAGAAAAAATTTCAACTGAACAAAAAGAATATATCCAAACATATATAAATGATTTTGAGTCAAATTTATTGTCTGATGAATTTAATAATATAGAAAATGGGTATTTGAGTTATATAGATATAGATTCATTTATCAACTTTTTTATAATAAACGAAATCACGAAAAATATTGATGGCTATAGACTGAGTACATTTTTAAATAAAGATGTAAATGGAAAATTAAAAATGGGACCAATATGGGACTTTAACTTAGCTTTTGCTAATTCAGACTATTGTAATGGATGGACTACAAGTGGATGGGG
>DQLC01000114.1 GCA_015660425.1 Alphaproteobacteria bacterium | reverse complement strand
GCTAATAACTGCGCATCCAATAAGGCGCCATGTTTTCCTCTTTGAGACAAATCAATATCAAATCTTTTACAAAGCGCATCTAAACTTGCCGCCGCGCCAGGAATTGTTTGTCTTGCTAATTGAACCGTGTCTATAGCCTCTTCTATATTTATTATAGGCAAATTTACTAAGTTTAATTCATTATTTAAAAAGCCAATATCGAATCTTGCGTTATGTATTACTAGCTCAGCTCCTTCTATAAAGTTTAATAATTCTAGGGAAATATCTTTAAAAAGAGGTTTGTCAGATAAAAAATTATCGTCAAGACCATGCACTGCAAGTGCGGCTTCTGGCATGCTTCTTTCTGGATTTAAGTATGTATGCCATTCTTTGCCTGTAGGAATATTATTGTCTAATTCAACACAACCTATTTCAACCACCCTATGGCCCTCTATGGGATTTAATCCTGTTGTTTCTGTATCTAAAGCAATTCTTCTCATTAATAAACCTTTAGTAAAATATCTTTAACTTGATTCCTAGTAAACCGATATCCTATGCCTGAATTAACAATAAAGTCTGCTCTTTTTCTTTTTTCTTTATCTGACATTTGATTTTTTAATATATTATTAAATTTTTGTTTGGTCATATTTTCCCTTCCTAACGCTCTTTGTTTTTGGATAAAAAAAGGAGCAGAAACAACAACAACGACATTACAAAATTTTTCTCCCTGGGTTTCAAATAACAGAGGAACATCATAGCAGATGGCTTTAAACTTATTTCTTTCTGCCCATTCTTTCCATTTCTTTCTTTCTCTCCCTACATAAGGGTGAATAAGCTCTTCTAGTTCCCTCCTTTTTTTTTTATCTTTAAAAACAATACTTCCTAATTTTACTCTGTCTATGTATTTAATATTATTTATTTTTACTAAAGCTTCATAAAACATTTCTTCTATTCTAGAAACTAACTTCCCGTTTGGTCCTAATAATTGATGAACACATTTATCCGCATTAAAAACAGGAACTCCATATGAATTAAAAATTTGAGACGTTACGCTTTTTCCCATAGCGATGGAACCTGTAAGACCAATAATGACCATATAATTAATTTCTCTCTAAATGTTCTATTACTTTTTTTCTTAAAGATTTCGTTGCTTTTGCTTCTTTATTATACCACATTTCAAAAGCGGGCACTGCTTGATTAAGCAACATTCCTAACCCGTCAATTGTTTTAAAGTTTAATTTCTTTGCTCCATAAAGTAATCCTGTTATTAAAGGAGAATAGACAATATCATACACTATAGAATCTTTATTCATTCTCTCTAAATTTAACTCGAGTTGTGGTTGGCCCTTCATTCCTAAACTAGTACAATTAACTAATAAAGAGCTGTTTAATAAAGCCTTAGAGGAATCTTTATAAAAAATAATATTGGCTTCTGGAAAAAGATTTTTCATCTCTTCTATTAAAGTTAAAGCTCTTTTTTCATTCCGATTAATAATTCTGATATCCACTTTTTTTTCTTTTAAAAAGGACCAGGTCACAGCTCTGCTTGCGCCTCCAGCCCCAATAATAGTTATGGCTCCCTTTTTTTCTTTCCACGTGGGCGCGGTTATATTTAAATGCTTCATAAAGCCATAGGCATCAGTATTAAAGCCATAAAGCTTATTATTTTCTCCTACTTTAATAGTATTAACGGCCCCTAAAGCTAAAGCATCTTCCGTAATTTCATCTAAATATTTCATTACTTCTCTTTTATAAGGTATTGTTACGTTTAATCCTTTTATATTATTAGTAAGCATATTTTTTATAAATATAGGAACTTCCTGCTTTTCTAGTTCATAAATATTATAGGTTGATGCTATATCATGAAGATCCATCCAATAATTATGAATTATTGGAGACAAACTATGTTTGATGGGGATTCCTATTATGCCCGTAATTAGTTTATTCTTCACTTTTTTTACTTTCTTTAAATTCTCTTAAATATTCTAATGCTGCCGCCGCAGTTTCTTCTATTGATTTTCTTGTTACATCGATTATGGGCCATTTATTTTTTAAAAATAGCCTTTTTGCCAATAAAACTTCCTCTTTAATTAGTTCTTCTTCTATATAATTTGTTGTTGTTTTTTCCCCCACTGAGGTAAGTCTTGATTTTCTAATTTGCACTAATCTCTCCGGGTTAGTTGTTAGCCCAATAATAAGTGCTTTTGAGGAAAAAAGATTTTCGGGCAAGGGAACTTTTGGAACCATCGGAACATTAGCGGTTCTTATCCCTCTATTTGCTAAATACATTGCTGTAGGTGTTTTAGAAGTACGAGAAACACCTATTAATATAATGTCCGCTTCTTCTAAATCATAGGACAACTGCCCGTCATCGTGTGCTAACGTATATTGCATTGCTCCAATTCTATCAAAATAACCAAGTGATAAGCTGTGTTGCCTTCCTGGCTCATCTGTAGCCAAATCATAATGAAAATAATTTTCTATAGCCGCAACTACTGGATCTAAAACCGGAACAATAGGAACTCCTATTTTTTGACATCCTCTTTCTAATAACTTTCTAAGTTTTTTATCTATTAACGTATAAATAACTAAGCCTTTATTTAGTTTTATTTCCTCTATTATTTTTATTAATTGTTTTTCTGCCCTTACTAACACCCAACTATGTTCTATAGGATTAAAATTTTTGAAATGTGCATTAGCAGATCGTGAAACAGTGCTTACTGTCTCTCCTGTAGAATCTGATATTATATGAATATGTATATTTTTATTAATTTTATTAACCTTTAATATTTCTTTATAAAGTTATACAAATTTTATAACATGTTAATATTTTATATTTAATTATATTAATTACCTTAATAATAATTATAATAAGGACTTTTTATAGGTATATAAGTAAAAATTATAGAAAAGAGGAAAAATAAATATTTATATTTTATGTATAACTATTTAATCCTCACATTACCTATGACCAACTACTAATATACTTTATTATATTTAATATATATTTAATAGGAATAACTGTGGATAAAGTTAAAAAGAAACCAAGTTTAATAGAGGTATTAAATAATAATAATAATAATAATATCCCTGTATGGCTTATGAGACAAGCAGGAAGATACTTACCTGAATATAGAGAAGTAAGAAAAAAGGCAGGATCTTTTTTAAATTTATGTATGAATGCAAAATTAGCAGCAGAAGTAACAATGCAACCACTTAGAAGGTTTGATTTAGATGCAGCAATTATATTTTCTGATATTTTAACTATTCCTATGGCTTGTAATAGAAATTTAAAATTTGTAGAAAATGAGGGACCAAGATTAAAACCAATTGAAAATGAAAGAGAAATATTAGAATTAAAAATAACTAATTTTGAATATTTGGAACCTGTATATGAAAGTTTAGGCATTGTTAAAAAACAATTAAAGATAGACAAGGCGTTAATAGGATTTGCAGGAGCTCCTTTTACAATAGCGGCTTATATGATAGAAGGAAAAGGAAGTGTAAATTTTTCAAAATGTGTTTCATTTTTTTATGCTAATGAAAAATTATTTCTTTTATTACTTGATAAGCTAGAAAACTTTATTACGAATCATTTAATAAAACAAATAGAAGCAGGCGCGGAAGTTATACAAATATTTGAATCACATGCTAAGGTAGCTTTAGATGAAAATAAATTTAAACTTTTTTGTATAGACCCTGTTAATAAAATAATAAATAAAATAAGAAAAATATATCCAGACATAGCCATAATAGGATTTCCTAGAAACGCAGAGCATTCATATTTAGAATATGGAAAAAGCCTAAACGTTGATTGTATTTCTATAGATCAAAACATAAATATAGAATGGTTAATAAAAAATCTAAAAATGACAAATAATCGTAATTTATGTTTGCAAGGTAATTTAGCACCGGAAATTTTATTAGAAGGGGGAGAAAAAATGATAGCCAGTATTAATAATATTATAGATGTTTTTTCTTCTATAAATCATATTTTTAATTTGGGACACGGCGTTATAAAAGAGACCCCTGTTGAAAATATAGAATTATTAATTAAAACTATTAGAAGTAGAGAAAAATGAAAAAAAAAATAGGCATAATACTTTTTAATTTAGGCGGCCCTGACCAATTATCTTCTGTTAAACCGTTTCTTTTTAATTTGTTTAATGATCCTGCTATAATAGGCGCCCCTTCTTTAATAAGATATTTTTTAGCAAAGTTATTATCAACAAAAAGAGAAAAAACAGCACAAAAAATTTATTCTTTTATGGGAGGAAAGTCTCCAATTTTAGCAGAAACGATTAATCAAGCAAAGAGATTAGAACAAAAACTAGAAAAAGAAAAAGAAGAATATAAAGTTTTTATTTCTATGAGATATTGGAATCCCTTTGTAGAGGAAACAATTAAAAAAGTTATTAATTGGGGGCCGTGCGAAGTAATTCTTTTGCCGCTTT
>DQLC01000057.1 GCA_015660425.1 Alphaproteobacteria bacterium | reverse complement strand
AGATAGCCCTCTCTAATCTCAGTATAAGGAGTTATGGCTACAATAGTTTTTGTTTTAGTATTATTATGAAATATTGCATTGACGTTCCACGGCATGCTAAAGAACTCAATATGGGAGTATTCACCAAGCTTACTATAAAGGTTTCCTGTTATTATCAAGGTACTATCTGACTCTATTTCTTTTAAATCTTGATTATTTTTTATATTCTCTATAACAACCTTCTGATTTTCATTCCAATTCTTCCAATGATCACTAAGTCCAAATACTGGCGCTAAAAATATAATTAATAAAAAAATAGCTGACTTCTTATTGGCGGGCAGAAGTGCAGCTAACAAAAAAGCAATAAATAATGATCCATAAACAGTTGTTCTATTCCCCAAATTAAACGCTGAATGACTATAAAGACCAGTCAAAGCAAACATACCAAATGAAAGAAGCAAAACACTTATAAGGCCAATATACAATGATTTTGGTAACTTGCGTACTTTGGAAAATGACTTAACTCTTATGAATGAAAATATTAATATCATGGCTATTATAATTATAGAAATGAAACCTATCGACTCGATGGCATAAAACACCTTTAGCCAATATGAGGGCCCTATTGCTGATTCTAGAAAACTCAAAGGCTGAATGAGCATTTGTTTTAGAAAATCTAAAATACTTAAATCTGCATTTATTCTGCGCTCAAGTCCAGCATAATTAAACTTCATCCAAAAATAGTACGCCACATACAATATTCCTGGAGTTGCAAACACAATTGCCTTCTTGAGTTTTTTTTCATATAAGAATATAACAGTCAAACCAAACAAATAAGGAGGAGAGGCATAGCTTAAAAACGATCCAACTATAGTTACAAGAAAACCTTTTCTAATTTTATTATTTCGTATCAAGTGATGGGCATACAACAAGATTGCTGGTGCCAATATATATTGAAGTGTCATATACCAATATAAGGTAGTGTCATGCAATGGATATAGAACAAAAATAAAGGATGCAATGATTGCCCTATCATATGACATATAGTCACTAAAAAACCTAAAAATTAAATAAACACTAATGACAGAGGATAAAATTTTTATTAGGTCGTATATTATTTGATATTCATTACCCAGTACGGCATAAGCCCACCAAAGACCGTAAAATGAAATTGGATTTAATATTAATGAACCAACTTCATCTGGTGTTTGCCCTATAAAATTCCAAAAACTATATCCATTAAAAGAATTGATGACTGTGTAATCATCTCCATGCAGCCCACTGGTCATTATTAAATACGACAAAATAAATGCAATAAAATAAAAAGGGAAATACTTAGTCATATTATTAAAAATAATCTTCTTTAAAAGTTGAAATTACATCTAATACTTGATTAATTACATAATCTACATCAAGACCAACCCATAGGGGCAATCTTACTAATCTATCAGACAAATCATTAGTATTAGAAATACCTCCATGAATGCGGCCATACTCCCATCCACCGGGAGATGAATGTAGCGGTATGTAGTGAAAATAACAATCCACACCTTTAAGCTTCATCGATTCAATAAAATACATTCTTTGTTTAATATTTTTAAACAATAAATAGTACATATGGGCATTATGAGAGCAAGAATTTGGAATAAACGGTCTTTTTATCTTTTTATCTTGCGCTAATTTATGAAATGCATTGTGATACTTATTCCAAATTTCTATCCGTTTTTTTGTAATATTTTGAACCTCTTGAAGTTGTGCCCATAAAAATGCAGATACAATTTCACCAGGTAAATATGAAGAGCCAATATCGAGCCATGTATACTTATCGACCTGACCCTTAACAAATTGACTACGATTGGTTCCTTTTTCTCTAATTATTTCAGCTCTTTTAACTAAAGAGGGATTGTTAATTAATAAGGCACCCCCTTCGCCAGAGGAAATATTTTTAGTTTCATGAAAACTTAAGGTACCTAAATCACCCATTGACCCTAAAGCGCGCCCTTTATAGCTCGCACCAACACCTTGTGCCGCATCTTCAATAACAAGTAATTTATGACGTCTTGCTATCTCTAAAATTGTATCCATTTCACATGCAACTCCGGCATAATGAACAGGGACAATTGCCTTGGTGTGTGAAGTAATTGCGGCCTCGATAAGTTGCTCATTAATATTTAGCGTGTCTTCTCGAATATCTACAAAAACTGGAGTCCCTCCACGAAGAACAAAAGCATTAGCAGTAGAAACAAAAGTATACGAAGGCATAATCACTTCATCACCTGGATTGATATCTGCCAGTATTGCTGCCATTTCAAGCGCTGCAGTACATGAGTGTGTGAGCAACACCTTGCAGCAGCCAATGTAATTTTCAAGCCATTTATGGCAATATTTTGTATACGTATAATCACCTGCTAATTTATGACTATTGATTACCTTCTTAATATTTAACATCTCTGTGCCAACTATATATGGCTTATTAAAGGGGATCATAAAAATATACCGGTCAAATTCAAATACTCCATAATTACACTATTCTGAAAATCTATCTATTAATTTTTATAAGCATCAAGCATTAACACCAATATGCCCAATATAATT
>DQLC01000041.1 GCA_015660425.1 Alphaproteobacteria bacterium | reverse complement strand
ATACAAGATTTATATCAAGTAATTTATCTAATGTAGATTTTAATAATGTTGATATAAGACGAGCTATATTTGAAAATATATCTTTTTGTGGGAAAAGGCTACAGGGAAAAATAAAAGCTAGTTCAATTTTAGATGGTATTATAACTGGAGAAAAAGCGGATAATACGAGTATTTTAAAGTCTTTGAATTGTAAATAAAATAATATTCAGTTTACACTTTTTAAATAACGGGATTCTATCCATTTTATTATTTTTTCTAATGATTCAGAAGTTCTTACTTTAGTATTTTGATGCAAAATAAACCACTGTCTATAGTTATTAGATTTTTTTTCATATATAATTTTGTAGATTGGGGTTTCAAATGAATGTTTATAAAAACAGAATGTAATTTTACTTTTTTCAGAACAAAAACTATAGTCTTTCCATTGATTTGCTTTTAGCATTCTTGAAAATAATAACATTATTATATTAAAATCATTATTTTTAATATGAGAACTAAAGTTATCCTTAGAAACCTTATGTTTAGCTACGGTTATTATATTATTTTTAATCAAATTAAGTGCTTTATTTATTTATAAATTATATACTTTAGTTTTGTTTATTATATGAATCAATTATTAACATTTATTATAATTAGTATATATATAAATTATATATGTTGAAATACAAAGGAGCAGACTGTGAGTGATATCTTTCAAGAGGTAGATGAAGAGTTACGAGAAGAGAAGTTTAAGACTATATGGCAAAGGTATAAGTACTACATTATAGCTATAATAGTATTATTGATATTTAGCGTAGGTTTTAATGCTTTTTGGAAACAACATAGTTTAAATGAGGTCAATGAGAGGTCGGCTAGATTTTTTTCGGCCATGGAAATAGCGCAGGAAGATAAGACAAGTGCAGTTTTAATTTTAGAAGAATTTGCTAGTAAAGAAAAATCTTCCTCTGAGTATCATTCAATGATAGCTAGGTTTTCTGAAGCAGCAATTAGAAGGTCAGATAAAGATTTTTCTGGAGCTTTAATTATTTATGAGGAACTAAGTGGAAATAATATTTCAATTTTTTATAAAGATTATGCAAAGTTATCTTCTGCTGAAATGTTAATGGCTTTGAGAAATATAAAGGAGGCTAAAATAGTATTAGAAGCATTAGCTTCTAGTTCTTCAGATCTTCAATTTATCGCTAAAGAATATATAGGTTACATTGAAATAAATGAAGGTAATATTTCAAAAGCAAGAGATATTTTTAAAAATTTATCTGAAGAAGCCTCAGTCAGTTTAAATATGAAAAATAGATCTAAAGAAATATTGTCTGTTTTTCCTTAATTAACTTTTTAAAGCTTATTATATAATGATTTTATTTAAAAATTTTTTACTATATATATTTATTTATTTGCTTTTTATGAGCTGTAGTTCAATAAAAGAATTAGATTTTTTAGATTTGTATACAGTTGATGATAAAAAACCTTTAGAGGGAAAACGGTTAGATGTAAGTGTTTCTCAAAAAGAAATTAAAATAGATATAGAAGCCTCAAAACTACCTATTACATTAGAAGATACTGTAAAAAATTCTAATTGGAGTCAGCGAGGAAAAAATAATTATAGTGCACCTGAGCATTTATTTATAAATGATAAAATAAAATTTTTATGGAAAAAAAATATTGGTGATGGTGAAGGAACATATAATAAAATATACACTCAACCGGTAGGTAATGAAGAATCCTTATACGTTTTAGACTCAGAAGGTAAATTGGTCTCTCTTAATATAAAAAATGGAGATGTTATATGGGAACAAAATATTTTTCCAGAGGATGAAAGTATTAATACAAATATAGATGGAGGTTTAGCTTTAAGTGGAGATAATATAATAATTTCTTCATCATATGGAGAAATTATTAAAATAAATATCCAAGATGGAAATATTGATTGGAAAAAGAATATTAATAATCCAGTACAAGGTGCTCCATCTATTTTTAATAATTTTATATATCAAATGACAGTGAATAATGAGTTATTTGTTATAGATATTAACACAGGAACTGAAATATGGAGATATGAGGCTTCTATTGTATCAGCTATAGCTAATGGAGCAGCTTCACCTGTAGTAGATTCTAATTTAGTAATTTTGCCAAGTAATACAGGAGAGTTACTAGCCTTAGATCCTATAACAGGTTCTTTATTATGGAGTACAAGCTTAGTCATTGAGGGAAAAATTTTTGGTTCGCTCGAACTTACAGATATAGACGCAGGCCCAGTAATGCATAAAGGTTTAATTTATTCATCTTCTTTATCTGGAAAGTTTGCTGTAATAGATTCAGTTAGTGGAGGATTAATTTGGGAAGTACCAATTAAAACTTCAAATAATCCAGTAGTAAATGGAGATGCTGTTTTTATTTTGAGTAATGATGGACGCTTAATTAATTTATTTAGAAAGAATGGAAATGTTAGGTGGATTTCTAATATTTCTAAAGAAGTAAAAATTAATGCTAATGATGCACCAATATGTAGTGGTCCATTATTAGCTAAAAATAATATATGGTTAGTGTGTCAAGATGGTAAAGTTTTTAAAGTAAATAGTCATAATGGTAAATACGATAATGTATTTACTTTAGATTCTCCCTCATATATCTCTCCTATAATAATAAACGGTACTATGATTTTTTATACTGAAGATGCTGAAGTCATAGCTTATCGTTAGGAAGTATTATGTTACCTAAAGTAGTAATTTTTGGAAGACCTAACGTAGGAAAGTCTACATTATTTAATAGGCTTGTTAGAAGAAAAGCTGCAATAGTTGCAGATTTACCTGGGGTAACCAGAGACAATAAAGGCTTAAAAGCAAATTTAGGTAAATTAGAGTTTATATTATATGATACTGCTGGTTTTGATGAAGTTGATAGCAAAAATGAATTAAGCAAAAGTATAATAAATAAAATTTCAGAAATTATAAATTTAGCGGATATTATAATATTTATGCTTGATGCAAGAACAGGCATAATTCCTTTTGATTATTCTTGTGCTAAAATATTAAGAAAAGTTAAATGTCCTATTTTATTAACTATGAATAAAGTAGAAGGGGAAGCTCAAAAAAATCAAGCTTATGAAGCTATAAAATTAGGTTATGGGGAACCATTAATTATATCAGCAGAACATGGAATAGGTTTAGGTTCTTTAGAAGAAAATTTATCAAAATTAATAAATAACATTAATAACAGAAATTTTATTGATGATGCTATAGATATTTCTTCTATTAGATTAGCTATTGTAGGAAGGCCTAATAGTGGAAAATCAACATTAATTAATACTTTAATAGGAGAGCATACTGTTTTAACTGGTGATCAACCAGGAGTAACAAGAGACTCAATTATGTTAGATTTGAGATGGAAAGAGCAAAACTTTCAGCTTGTAGATACAGCAGGTATCAGAAAAAAAAGTAAAGTTGTTGATAAAATAGAAAAATTATCAGTTAAATCTGCAATAGATACAGTAAAATATGCTCAGATAGTTATATTAGTATTAGATTGTAATGAGGCTTTATCACGTCAAGATTTAGCAATAGCTAGTCATGTCATAGAAGAAGGAAGAGTATTAGTAATTGCTGCAAATAAATGGGACATAGTTGTTAATCAAGAAGAAGTTAGAGTTGCATTAAGAAAAAGACTAGATATAGCTTTTTCTCAATTGAAAGGAGTACATTTAATAGAAATATCTGCATTAAATAAGATAGGCATAGATCATTTAATGAATGAAGTTATGATAATATATGATAAATGGAATACAAAAATTTCTACTGCAAAATTAAATAGATGGCTAACTATAGTTCAACAAAAAAATCCACCTCCATTAAAATCAGGCAGGGTAATAAAAATAAAATATTGTACACAAGTGAATATTAGACCACCTACGTTTGTATTTTTTACAAACTTATTGGGCGATTTTGAAGAATCATATAAACGATATTTACTTAATAACTTAAGAAATGAATTTGAATTATATGGTGTGCCTTTGAGATTAATGTTTAAAAATAGTAAAAACCCATATATTTAAACTCCGTAACTTTGTTCTAATAAAGTAATAAATTTATTAGCAGCGTTCTCAGCAGTACTAAGTTTACTTTTATTTTCACCAGGAAATGCACTATTTCTAAGTTTGCTTAATATAGGGCCTGGATCATATGTATTAACTTTTATATTAGATTTTTTAGTTTCTAACTGCCAATTTTTAATCATTGATTCTAAAGAACTGCTTGTCAATGAATAAGCACTAAAATATGCTTCATTATATGTTTTTTGTTTGCATATTAAGAAATAGGCTCTGCCATATTTTGCTAACCTGAGTAAAGGATCAAATGCTCTTATTAAGTGCCAATTAGCGGTAATATTAGTATCAACTATTTTATTAAAATCTTTAGGAGATATATGGTTTATAGGACTTAGTTTAGGAAAAAAAGAGGAGCAGCTAATTAAAATATCTAATTTTCTATATTTATCAAAAATTTTGCTTCCTAATTTATCAATAGATCTTCCGTGGCTTAAGTCTAAAGAAATAATTAAAGGTTTAAATACAGCAACGTTAATGATTTCATCATAAAGTTTTTCCAGTTTTATTATATCTTTAGATACTAAAATTACTTCTATATTTTTAGTTATTAGACTATTGATTATAGCCTTTCCAAATTGACCAGTAGCTCCAGTAACTAGGGCTATACGTTTATTATTATTGATCATTTAGAAGTGATAATTGGTTTGCTAAAGCGCCTTCATCTCTATCTGCTAACTTAGTTGGATATTCTCCGGTAAAACAGTGATCTGTATATTGTGGGTTGATGTTATCTCTACATTCATGTCCCATAGATTTATATAAACCATCTAAAGATAAAAAATGTAAACTATCTAGTTTTAATAAGTTTTTAATTTCTTCTACAGATTTACTAGAAGCTATTAATTCACTTGGGTTGGGAGTGTCTATACCATAGAAATCAGGAAACTTTATTGGAGGGCTAGATATTCTCATATGGACTTCTAACGCGCCGGCGTTTCTCATCATTTCCACTATTTTTATTGCAGTTGTTCCTCTAACTATAGAGTCATCTATCAGGACCACTTTTTTATTTTCTATAAGAATTTTATTTGTATTGTGTTTTAATTTTATACCTAACTGCCTTATGGTTTGGATAGGTTCTATAAAAGTTCTACCTACATAATGGTTTCTAATTATGCCCAAATTGTATGGTATATTTGAGGCTTCAGCATATCCTAAAGCAGCTGGAACTCCGGAGTCAGGTACAGGTATTACAATATCTGCATCTGTCTTAAGTTCTTTTGCTAATTGCTTGCCCATTTTCTTTCTACAATCATAAACATTTTTCCCCCCTATAATACTGTCAGGACGAGCAAAATATATATATTCAAAAATACATGGCTTAGCTTTTACCTTAGGAAAAGGCTTATAGGATTTAATTCCATTATTATCTATTACTACTACTTCTCCATTATCAATATCTCTAGTATAATTAGCTCCAATTATATCTAGAGCACATGTTTCAGAGGATATAATTATAGCTCCATTTAATTCTCCTAATACTAAAGGTCTAATACCTAAAGGATCTTTTATAGCTATTAATTTTTTATTCGTTAAAAGCCCTATACTATAGGCACCTTCTAATTCAAATAAAGCATCTATTATTTTTTTAATTATAGTAGTTTTATTACTTTGAGCTATTAAATGAAGAAGTGCCTCTGTATCTGTAGTAGATTGAAATATAGCTCCTTTTTTAACTAAGTTATTTCTTAATTCTATACCATTAGTTAGGTTACCATTATGAGCACAGGCAATACCTCCTCCAATTAGGTCTGCAAATAGGGGCTGTATATTTTTTAAAGAAGTGTTTCCAGTAGTTGAATATCTAACGTGACCTAATGCAGAATTTCCAGGAAGTTTATCAATTACTGAAGCTTTGGTAAAATGATCTCCTACAAGACCTAAGTAAGGCTCATTGTTAAAATGTTTACCATCAAAGGATACAATGCCTGCACTTTCTTGTCCTCTGTGTTGCAGAGCATGCATTCCTAGTGCAGTAAGTGCAGCCGCATCTGGATGCCCAAAAACACCAAAAATTCCACATTCTTCTTTAAGTTTATCATCGTACATATATATAAATATTTTCTACTTAACTAATCAATTCTATTAATCTTAGCATTTGTAATTTAATTTTTATACTTTCTTTAATTAATTACTACTCTCTGTATCAATTGTCTCTATATTATTTAATCTATCCATTTGCTCTCTTTCAGCGGGTGTATATGATCCCTCATTTTCTCCATTTTTTTTAATAGGAGGTTCATTAAGTAATTTATTTTTATCTATTATATTCTTTAAATTTAATTTTTTTATATCTATTTCTTTATAATCAAAAGATAATATTTCATTTGGCAAAAGTTTTTCTATATAAGTTATGCCTATAATGATCATTGGATAACTATAAGCTTTAGATAATAATGATGGTATAGTATTATTTGTCCATATGGTATTATTTCCGGCTATAACTAATACTAATACTAATATTAATACCCTTAATAAGCCAAAAACCATTCCTAAAATTATATCAATTGGTCTAAGCAAAGAATTTTTAATATTTTTAGAAATAAAATTTGATAGGAACATTATAATAATAAAAATAAATAAGAATAATAAACTAAAAGATAGGGCATTAGCAAGTATTTCTGGGGATAAAAAATCTCTCAAAATAATTTTTAAATCAGTATAATACTTAAAAGCAAACCAACTTGAAAATAGCCAATTAAAAACAGAAAATAATTCTTTTATAAATCCTCTAGCGTACCCTATAATTATTGAAATAATAATACTTAATAGTAATATTATATCTAAGATATTGATATTTAGATTATTAAAATCCATTATAAAGTTTTCTTATTAATTAGTTTTTTAAAAGCATTATACACATTTTAATTTAAAATAATGAAATTATATATACTTATATTAAGTTATTAATTTAGGAATGGTTTTTGTCATTGTACACAAGATTTCATAGGGAATAGTTTTATTAATTTTTGCAAAATTTTCTAATGTTCGGTTAGGTCCAAAAATTTCTACTATATCTCCATTCTTTATTTCTCCATCTTTAAATACACTAATATCTATAACAGTTAGATCCATAGAAACTCTTCCTAGGATTTTCAATTTTTTTTTCTTAATATATACATCTCCAATATTGGATAAAAATCTTGATAAGCCATTAGAGTACCCAATTGATATGGTAGCGATTCTGTTCTCTTTTTTTATAGTTAAAGTTCTCCCATAGCCTATAGTATCATTTTTGGAAACCTCTCTAATTTGTGATATTTGTGCATAGAGTGATATTGTTTCTTTAAGAGGATTATTCTTATTTAAAATAGGGTTTATTCCTAAAAAAGCTGCTCCTGGCCTTACAATGTTTAATAAATATTTTTTACCTAACCAAATACCTGAAGAATTGCATATACTAGCTTTTATTTCTTTTTTAGTAATTATGCTTAATAACTTAGTACAATCTTTTAGTTCATTTAATTGTTTATTATTCATTAAATTGTTTGTATCTTCTGCACAAGCTAAATGGCTCATAATAAATTTTATATTTATTTTATTAAAATATTTATTATTTAAAGAATTTTTTATATCTTTTAAATTAATACCTAGTCTATTCATTCCTGTATCAACATGGATAATACAGTAATCTCTTTTAGTGCTATATTTAGACCAGGATTTTAAATTTTCTAAGTTGTTAATTACCGGAATTAATTTATATTTCTTAAGATACTTAATATTAAATGGGTATCCACAATTCATAATAAAAAGATCTATATTTTGAAATTTTTTCCTAATTTCTGATCCTTCTGCTAAGTTGCCTAAAAAAAAACTTTTATAACCACATTCAATTAAAATTTTAGTTAGTTGTTTGGCACCTATTCCATAAGCATCTGACTTTATTACTGGACTTATAATTTTATTTATACATTTATCTGAAATTATATTAGAGTTATGAATTATATTATTTTTGTTTATGAAAATAACTGTTCCATATTGAGCTAAATATTTTTGAGACTTTTTTTTTAAACTTATACTAAGATTATTAATTTCCATTATCTGACCTGTAATCTTCAGCTAAGTCTGAAAATTTAGTTAATGATGCTTCAAAGTGGAGTTTAATATTTCCAATTGGACCATGCCTTTGTTTGGCAATAATAACATCAGCAGTATTTTGCACTTTTTCAAGTGTTTCTTGCCATTCTAGATAGCGATTATGAAATTTATCATCAGTTTCTGAACCAGTTTTTCTTGGTTCTGCTCTTTCTTCATAATATGATTGTCTATACACAAACATTACAACATCTGAATCTTGTTCAATAGTGCCTGATTCCCTTAAATCAGCCAGTTGAGGCCTTTTATCCTCTCTTTGTTCTACAGCTCTTGATAATTGGCTTAAAGCGAGAACAGGAACATCTAATTCTTTTGCTATAGATTTCAAGCCTTGCGTGATTTCAGATATTTCTTGAACTCTATTTGGAGAGTTATTTATAGCACTCATAAGTTGTAGATAATCTAGAACTATTAACTTTAAGCCATGAATTCTTTTAATCCTTCTAGCTCTGGTTCTTAATTGGGGTACAGATAATGCAGGAGTTTCATCTATAAATAGTTTTCTATCTTGTATGCTTTGGCTAGCTCTTACTAAATTAATAAATTCATCATTGCTCAATTGACCTCTTCTAATTTTTTCAGAGGAAATTTTTGCTTGTTCTGCTAAAATTCTGTTTGTTAATTGTACACTGGACATTTCAAGTGAACAGAAAAGGATAGCATTGTTATTTTCTGTTTTAAAGTTTTTAGTAGAGTGAAAAGCTATATTTGTAGCCAAAGCAGTTTTCCCCATACTAGGCCTGCCAGCAATTATAATTAAGTCTGATTTATGCAATCCTCCTAGAAGTTCATCCATTGCTTTTAAACCTGTAGTAATGCCAGATAATTGTCCATCTCTATTATGGGCTGCCTCTGCACTAGATATAGTTTCATTAAGTGAATCAGAAAATGCCATAGGCCCTTTATTAATTTCTCCTGTTTCTGCTAGTGAAAATAACTTACTTTCAGCTGTTTCTATTTGTGAGTTGGCACTGTCATCTATATTTGGGTTTGCTGCCTGAAGTGCAATTTCTTGTGCTAATCTTATTAAATCTCTTCTTAAAGCAAGATCATAGATTAATTTTGCATAGTGATCAGTGCTAGAAAGTATATCAGAAGCTTCAGTCAGTTTAATTAAATGGTTGCTTCCTTCAATTTCTATAAGGGCAGGATCTTTTTCAAAGTACTGACCTAATGTAATAGTATCAGCTATTTGTCCATTATTTATTAAATTTTGCGCAGCCTCAAATATTCTTCCATGAACTGGAACAAAAAAATGTTTGCTTTTTAAGGGTAGATCAAAAGTTATTCTGTTATATACTTCATTATCCACCAATATTGAGCCTAATAAAGCCTCTTCTGCTTCAACAGAATGAGGAAGAGAGTGAGAACTAATATTATCGTTATTATTAGAATTAATATCTTGTATATTATTTAGCATAATTCTTTATAACATAAATTAATATGGTCTATCTATGTGAATAACGTTAATTGCATGAATAGTGTTGATAAGACATATATTTGTATAAAGATTATCCCATATACTATTATAATTTTTCTTGATTTTCTTCTATATTTTCTTCTTCTGTTTTTACTTTTTTATGACCTTCTTCAGATGCTTCTATAGAAATTATTTCTTCTTTGTTGTCTTCTTTGTTGTTTTCTTTATTTTCAATAAAATTTTCTATTTCTTCAGATTGTATAGTTAATTCCTCAAGTGTTCTTGCTATATTTACAGAAATATTAATAATAAATTCTGGGTGTATTACAACACGAACTTCATGTTGCCCTACATTTTTTATTACAGATTTCAGTACTATTTGTCTTTTTTCAATGTTATGGCCTTGGTTATTTAATTCTTCTGCAATATCTCTAGTACTAACAGACCCATATAATTGTCCTGAATCACTTGCTTGCTTTATAATATTAATGCTTATACTTTCCATTTTTTTTGCAATTTTTTCTGCTGCAGATAATTTTTCATTATTTAATTTTTCATATTTTTCTTTTTCTTTTTCATAAATTGATAAATTTTTTTTATTTGCACGCAGAGCTTTATTCTGTGGAAGCAAATAGTTTCGAGCAAACCCAGCTTTGACTTTGACAACATCTCCTAATTTTCCTACTTTTTCAATTCTCTCTAAAAGAATAACTTCCATTATTTAGCTCCTATTTAATTTTTTTGACTTTATACTAATTAAATATCTAATCAATATCTGAGTTAATTTTTTTTTTAAAACCTCTAAAACTATATATATGATCTAATACGCCTACTGCTGTAATTAATGGGACAGAAAATGGTAAAAAAAATACAATAGTATAAAATGAATAAATTAAAAAAGCACCCCTTTTATTTCTTTTAAGTATGGAATGTATAACAGCTATGCCCTGAATGGTGATTGGTGTTGCGTAAATTAAAGCTAAAGAACAAAACCATTTACCATTTTCTTTATTAAATAGAGCTGCGGGTACTAAGAATAATAGAAAAAGAATTATTACCCAAGGTTGTAATTCTATATCTAAAATTTTATCTTTAAAATTATTAAAATGTTTAGTTATAATTTTTCTAGCAAGAATAAAGTTTAATACTAATATTAAACCCCATGAAGAAATAAGAATAGCAGGTGCTATATCTAAAATTGCCTTTTCTATTAATAAGTTTTTACCTAAACTTTCTTGCATATAATTATTAAAATTTTTTATTAAGTTATTAATTTTATCTGAATATAGTAGCATAATTGCTATATAAAATAGCCCATTTAGAAGTGTTAGCTTAGAAATAAAATTTTGATAGGATAATTGAGTATTTTTTTTATCTATAAGTATAATTATTGATGGCACAATATTAGTAATAAAAAAAATTATGCCTACGGAAGTTGATGTGAGCAAAATAATAACTCCAACACTAACTAAGGCGCTCAATATTGTGCCAAATAAACCATAATAAATAGTAATGATAAATATTGGAAAAGGTGAAAAATAAGAAAAAAATATTAGAATAGGGCCGAAGAATTTAAAGCCTAGGGCAAATATACTAGATACAATTCCAGATATTAAGGAATTTAATATAGCCTTTAAAGGCATTAATTAATCTCTCATTATGAAAGGTAAGGCATTAAAGCTAAAATTCTAGCTCTTTTTATTGCTTGTGCAAGCTTTCTTTGTTTAGGTGCAGATACAGCACTAATTCTTGCAGGAATAATTTTTCCTCTTTCGGAAACAAATTTGTTTAATGTTCCAGTATCTCTAAAATTTATTTCGATGGCCTCTGGACCACTAAAAGGACAAGTTTTTTTTCTTCTAAAAAAAGGTTTGGAAGCTGATGAGTCGTTATCTTCAGATTTATTTTTATTTTTTCGCAATATAATACTCCTAGCTTGTGGTAGTTTAAATTTTTATAATTAAATTAAGCTTCTTGGGCTTTTTTAGCTAATATAGAAGGTTTGGTATTTATACTATCTGTTTTTAGAGACAAGTACCTAATTATGTTTTCATCTATACGCATATTACGCTCTAATTCATGAATTGCTGGGCCATTTCCATCAATTTTGAGAACAACATAATGCCCTTTTTTATTCTTTTCAATTTTATAAGCCAAGTTCCTTAGTCCCCATAATTCCGTATCTACTAAATTAGCATTATTTTTTTTTAAGATATCTTTAAAACTTTTAATAGTTTTATCTATTTCTTTATCACCTAGTTCTTGTCGAGTTATAAATATAGTTTCATAAAAGGCCATGTTTTATCTTTCTTAATAATATTTCATTATATGGAGAGTCTACCTAACCTAAAATTACTTTTTAGGCAAGTATTCTTACAAAATTAGTTATAAAATTAGTTTTAAGATTTTAATAATTAGTTTAAAAACTAAGAATATTAATTATTATAAGGACTATAGATATGAGTAATGCATTTATTTTTCCAGGCCAAGGTTCTCAAAAAATAGGAATGGGGAAAGATTTATTTGATTCGTTTACTGAGGCAAAGGAAGTTTTTGAAGAAGTAGATGATGCATTATCCTTAAAGTTATCAAAAATTATTTTTGAAGGAGATGAAGAAGAGCTAAAATTAACAATAAATACCCAGCCAGCTTTAATGTGTATGTCTTATGCAATTGTGAGAGTAATAGAAAAGATGTTAGCTAAGCCACTATCAGAAATAGCAAAATTCACTGCTGGTCATTCATTAGGGGAATATTCAGCCTTAGTTAGTGCTGGATCAATAAAATTATCGGATGCTGCAAAAATATTAAGATTAAGAGGGGAAGCTATGCAGAACGCTGTACCTCTAAATATTGGAGCTATGGCAGCACTAATAGGTGTAGATATAGATATAATTAATAAAATTAGATCAAATTATATAGATATCGATGAGGTTTTAGATATAGGTAACGATAATTCTCCAGGGCAAATGGTTATTTCAGGACATAATTCAGCTGTTGAAAAAGTTATAAATAATTATAAAGCTTTAGGGATTAAAAGAGCAATAAAATTGCCTGTTAGTGCACCTTTTCATTGCAGGTTAATGAAAAAAGCAGCAGATAATATGGAAACATATATAGCTGACTTAAAAATTTTATGCCCTAAAATTATTTTAATAAATAATGTGGATGCTGCATCCATAACTGACCCTATAAAAATAAAAGAGGGCCTTATAAGACAAATTACTGAAACTGTAAGATGGAGAGAAAGCATTCAAAATATGTGTGAGTTAGGTAGTTCCTATTTTGTAGAAGTAGGAGCAGGAAATGTTTTGTCAGGGTTAGTCAAAAGAATTAATAAAAATGTAGAATCCATTTCTATTCAAAATATTGATGATATAGAAAATTTTGTTAATAATCTTGAGGGATAATATTTTTTAATATATAAAAGTTTCAATGTTTAATTTAAAAGGTAAAACAGCATTAGTAACAGGAGGCTCTGGAGGCATAGGGGCGTCTATAGCTTCAGCTTTACATAAACAAGGGGCTAAAGTATGTATTACAGGAACAAATCAAGAAAAATTAAATCAAATTAATCAAGATTCTTCTATGGCATATAGTCAAGTTGTATGTGATTTAAGTAATAGAGAGGATTTGAAAAATTTAATTCCTAGCGCAGAGAAAGAGCTTGGAAAAATTGATATTTTGGTTAATAATGCTGGGATTAACAAAGATCAATTAGCTCTGAGAATGCAAGATGAAATTTGGGATAAAGTTATACAGACTAATTTATATTCTTCATTTTATTTATCTAAATTAGTTATTAAAGGCATGATGAAACAAAAATTTGGACGAATTATACAGATAAGTTCAGTTGTTGCTTTTACTGGCAACCCTGGCCAATCTAATTACGTCGCATCTAAGGCAGGATTAATAGGTTTGACAAAATCTTTGGCTTTAGAAGTAGCAAGTAGAAATATAACTGTTAATTGTATTGCGCCAGGATTTATTAAAACACCCATGACTGATGGTTTAAATGAGAATCAAAAAGATAAATTAATGCAAAAGATTCCTATTCAACGTTTAGGCATGCCTGAAGATATTGCTGCTGCGTCAGTTTATTTGTCTTCTGATGAAGCTTCTTATATTACAGGAACAACAATTCATGTTAATGGTGGTTTAGCAATGTTTTAATATGGTTATTAATTTATTTTCTTTTTTTAAATATAAAGTGTATTAAAAAAAAGAATACTTGAATTTATATAAATAATTTGTGAGAAACATAAATAATTATAGTTTAATAAACTTTAAATAAGGAATATAAATATATGAGCGACATTTCTAAAAGAGTAATAAGCATAGTAATGGAACATTTAGGTGTGGAAAAAGATAAGATTACTGAGAATTCTAGTTTTATAGATGATTTAGGAGCAGATAGTTTAGATACTGTAGAGCTTGTTATGGCATTTGAAGAAGAGTTTAGTATCGAAATTCCAGATGATGCTGCAGAAACAATTACTACTGTTAAAGATGCAATAAGTTTTATAGAGAGTCAAAATTCTTAATTTTAATATATTAGGAGATTTTT
>DQLC01000049.1 GCA_015660425.1 Alphaproteobacteria bacterium | reverse complement strand
TCCAACATTACCGAAGGACCTAAGGAAATAGATTTAGTTAGATCTGGACTAGATGACACAATGAGAGAAGCCTACATAGTAATTTCTTCTAAGCGTAAATCAAATCCTAGAATAATTGACTTAAGAACAGCAGCTATGATTACAGCACTAGAAAAAATAACTCAGTCATATCTTTCTTCTGGATTATAGTTTGTCCCAGGTTATACCTGAGATAGTTGCTTCAAATATTTTTGCGTAAATTTTGCACTAAACCCTCCAGCAAAACTTGATAAATGAAATGATTGGTGTTAAAATTAAGGAATGAAAATACTAATAAACTTATTTATAATTTATTTTCTGATATCACATTTTTCTCTTGCAGATCATCATCTTGAAAACAAACAAGACCAAGAGGATAATTCTATAGATGATATAGTAGAAGAAATGGATGAAATAGAACATGACCACAGCTCACATGATGGTCATGAAGATAATTCTGAAAATGATGACTACTAGATAAGTAATAATATACACAAAAAAAATTTTGATAGATGAAATTACTGGTGTTAGTGTTTAGGTATGAAAATGTTATTTAGCTTCATATTAACAATTATTTTAATAGTTATTATCCTAAATTTCAATGACTCTGAAATAGTTAAAGAAGAGATAGAATTTGATCAGATCTATGCTCCTTAACAACTATTAGGAATGAAAAAGAATAAACTTACTTTTATTTTTCTAAGACTTATGGGTAAAAGTTTCTTTATCATAAATTATTTAATTACACAGCCATTTTATACCATCTCTAGCTGAATAAGTAACAAAAAATTTATATTTATTTTTAGTAGGTCTTTTCATCTTAACAAAGCTTATAGTTCCATGTATTTTTTTATTATCTTTTGGTATTAAATAAGGTTTGCACTTATATTCATTATTATCTTTCATGGTTAATACAAAATAGCTCATATATTCTGCTCCCATTTCAGTTTCAATTTTCTCATACACATTTTTTATGTTTTCACTATGAGCATAAGCCTTATAAGTAAATAAAACAGTAATAATAAAAATTAATTTCATATACTTTCCTTTAAGTATGATCAGTGACATGGTTTTTAAAAGTACTAAGAGATAATTCTCCAAATGTGTTCGATTTAATATTTAATTTTTCATTTTCATCAATCCATAAAGTCTGTGATAAACAACCCAATAATAAATAATCACCTTTCTTTAAAATTACTCTTCTATTTTTCAGGTTACTTAACATCCATTTAGCTACTAATATTGGACTTAACCCCATGTAATTAAGTTTTAATTTTTCAATTTCTGTATCATTTAAAAATATTGTTATTTCTTCATTTAATAAATCTATATTACTCCAATTTTCTATTAATTTTCCTGAAACAAAGCCTAGATTATTTCCAAAATTTGCTATATGTAATGGTAAATTATTTTTTATATTTGGAAGATTTAAGGTATCAACTAGTTCTATAGCTAAGGAAATACTCTCTATGACGTTTTTTGTATTCTCTAAAGTCCAGTCATAATTATGTGTAATAATATCAGAATTTAGCTTACATAAAATTTCTACTTCTAAACCTAAATTTATATATTCTTTGTAATCTAAATTACAATTATTTTCTATGTTATTTATTTTAAAAATTGGTGATAAAAAAGTTTGATCACTTGATATAATTTTTTGCATACGCGTTGATACTATACCTGCTTTCCAACCACATATATTTATCCCTTCTTTTAAATATTTAGCTTTAAGTAAATCCTGTATTCTATAAGATTCTTCAATGGAGCCTGCTGTAGTATCCACTGTAAAATTAGAATTACAATTATTTTCTCTAAATTCATATAGTTTTTGAGCACATAGATGTATTCTAATTTCTTCTCTCATTCCCATTACAACACCAATTCATTTATTAATTATTGCAAATTATTTGTTTTACCGGTCGCATAAAACGAAGAGCTATAATTCCTTCCTTATAAGAAGTTTTCCCTATAGAATTCATTCTCTCACCTGAACTCGTTAATCCTATACATACATACTTATTGTTATTAACACTATTAAAATTAAATTCATAATGATGTAAACAATCGCATGCACAAATCGAATAATATTCAACGTTATGCATATCTATATCTTCTTGAGCATTGGCAAAGTAACTAATAAAAACTATAGATATAAAAAAAATAATACTAAATATTTTTAGATAGTTTTTCATAAAATTTAATAGAGCGAAATTAATTAAAATTTCGCTCTATTTTGTTTTCTAAGATATATTACTATGCGTTTAATATATCTTCTGGACGAATTGGAAGGTTCCTTACACGTTTTCCAGTAGCATTAAATATTGCATTTCCAAGCGCAGGTGCAAAAGTTGGAACCATAGGTTCACCAGCTCCACTTGGAACATCACTAGTTTCTTCAAGATGTAAATGCACATTTAAAGGAGCATCATTCATTCTGGAAATTGGATAATCATCAAAATTAGATTGATCCACTGATCCATCTGTATATGAAATAAACCCATGACGAGCTATCGTATTTCCATAAACAGCAGCACCTTCACATTGTGCTCTTACTCTTTCAGGGTTGGCCGCCATTCCACAGTCAAGCACGGTATCTACCCTAGGAATTGTGTAAGTTCCGTCATCAGCTACTGCTACTTCAATTGCTGTTGCAATATAACTTAAAAAGGATCTATGAACTGCTATGCCTAAACCATGTCCTTTAGGCAACTTCCTTTTTCCATAACCAGAAACTTTAGCTACTTTACGAAGAACATTTGCTAAACGCCCTGTATCTATAGGATAAACATCTATCGGATCTCCGTAATTCCAGTAATCACTAACACCTTCTTGACTTAGATCAATATGTGCAGGTTCTCCAATTAGCTCTAATTGAAATT
>DQLC01000092.1 GCA_015660425.1 Alphaproteobacteria bacterium | reverse complement strand
TTTCTTAGATAATGCTCCTCTTTGGGCTTTTAGGTTGCCTTCTGCAATTGGGGCAAGTGTTTCTATATGGCTCACATTTTTGTTAGGACAGCTCTTATTTGGAAGAGCTCAAGGATTTATAGCAGCTTTATTATTAATGAGTTCTCCTATAATAATAATGGAGTCTCATATCGCAAAAACAGATAGTATTCTTTTATCTTTTTTTTTATGTGCTTTATATATTTTAGCAAAAAGTATATTTTATGCTGATAAAAAATTAACTAAACCTTCAGATGTTACTATACTTGCTTTTTGGATAATTCTGGCTTTCTCTTTTCTTGTTAAAGGGCCGATTGGCATATTAATATTATTGTTAACTATTATTTGTTTTAAGATTTTTAGGGAGTCCATCAATTTTAAAGACTTAAAGCCTATTATAGGAATAATTGTATTTATATTAATTATAATACCATGGTTTATTCTTATTAAATCAGGTAATAATACAGATGTTTTATTAAGTGCTATACAGAAGGATATGGTTTTAAAACTAATAAGTGTTCAGGAATCACACGGTGCACCTCCTGGTTCATACTTGTTATCTTCTATTCTAACAGCTTGGCCTATAGCTTTGTTTATATTTCCTACAGCATTATGGTCTTTTAAAAATAAAAAGAATAAAGCTGTTAAATTTTTATTGTGTTTATTAATACCTTCATGGTTGTTTTTTGAAATAATGCCTACAAAATTGTTGCATTATGTGCTTCCATTATTACCTAGTTTTGCAATATTGACGGCTGCAATGGTTGTGTCTTCAACTAAGGATAAAAGATTTATAGATATACTTGAAAAGTCTATTTTTAAATTTTTTAGTACATTACCATTTTTAGGTGGGATAATAATTGCAGCCGGGATCATATATCTAGGAGATAGATATGGAGAAGGTTTAACTCTTTCTATTTTAGTTGTTGCAATTATATATGTATTTAGCGCTTTTTTATGTGGATATTTTTTATTTGTTAAATCTTTTATCAGAGCTACATTTGTAGTTATTTTTTGTAATATTATTGCATTAAATTTACTTATAATATTAATTCCAAACCAATTTGGAAAAATATGGGTTTCTGAAAGAATTTATATGCAAATTGATGATAAAAATTTAAGTGAAGCATTTTTGTTATTAGGATACTCAGAACCATCTTTAATTTTTAGATTAGGTTCCCAAACCAAAGTTGTAAGTAGTAATGAAGAAGCTATCAATTTAATTTTAGATAAAAATATTAGTAATATAATAATAGAAAGTTACTACTTAGAGCAATTTCAAAATTTATCTAAAGAGAATGGAATTATACTAAATAAGATTAGTAAAAGTATAATAGGTTTTAATTATTCAAAAGGAAAAAATGTTGAAATTGTAATAGTTGATTTAAATTAACAATTATTATTAAAATTACCTTTATGATTAAGAATATATTAATTATATTAATACCTTGTAAGATAGGTTTTTATTAAATAGGGATGGAGAAATAGCAATGTTACCAGAATTATCAACGAAGGTTGAAGATTTATTAGAAAGAGTAAGTAAGTTTATGGATGAAAATATATATCCGAATGAAAAAAAAATAGGGGCTGAAATTGCAGAAGGGGATAGATGGCAACCATCACAAATTTTAGAAGGTATTAAAGCCAAAGCAAAAGAGCAAGGTTTATGGAACTTGTTTTTACCTGATAGTGACCGAGGTGCAGGTCTTACAAATTATGAATATGCACATTTATGTGAATTGATGGGAAGAACGCAATTTGGACCAGAAGCATTTAATTGTTCTGCTCCAGATACAGGAAATATGGAAACCTTAGAAAGATATGCTTCTGAAGAAGTTAAAAAAGAATGGATGGTTCCATTACTTGAAGGCACAATACGCTCTGCATTTGCAATGACTGAGCCAGCAGTAGCCTCATCTGATGCAACTAATATAGAATCATCAATAATTAAAGATGGTGATGAGTATGTTATTAATGGAAGAAAATGGTGGACTTCAGGAGCTAATGATCCTCGATGCAAAGTTTTTATCTTTATGGGAAAAACAGATGCTAAGAATCCAGATAGGCATAAACAACAATCAATGATTGTTGTGCCTGCAGATTCAGCAGGTGTAAAAGTACTTCGTCATTTACCTGTTTTTGGCTTTGACGATGCTCCTCATGGTCATGGAGAAGTTTTATTTGAAAATGTAAGAGTACCAGCAAAAAATATGTTGTTAGGTGAAGGACGTGGTTTTGAGATAGCGCAAGGGCGCCTTGGGCCTGGCCGAATTCATCATTGTATGAGACTAATTGGCGTAGCCGAAGTAGCATTAGAAAAAATGTGTAAAAGAACAAAAGAAAGAGTAGCATTTGGTAAGCCAGTCTCAGAGCAAACTGTAACGCAAGAGCGTATTGCTGAATCAAGGATAATGATTGATCAATGTAGATTATTGACTTTATATGCTGCACATAAAATGGATGTCCATGGAAATAAAGAGGCGCGCAAAGAAATAGCTATGATTAAAGTGGCCGCTCCAAATATGGCATGTAAAATTATTGATTGGGCAATTCAAGCTCATGGAGCAGGTGGAGTTTCTAATGATTTTGGTTTATCTAAAATGTATGCTCAATCTAGAACTTTACGATTAGCTGACGGTCCTGATGAAGTTCATCGTAATCAAATAGCTAGATTAGAACTTAAAAAGCATAATTAAGAGTCATTATTTATGAAAAACAATTATACCCTTAAGATTGAAGATATACCTGTTAAAGAAGCACATAAATTAGATCTGAACAAACTTAGTGGTTTTTTAACAGGGAAATTAGAAAACTTTTCTGGTATTAAAAAAATTGGACAGTTCAATGGAGGTCAATCTAATCCCACATTTGTAATTGAATGTTTAGAGGGATATAGGCACGTTCTTAGGAAGAAACCTCCTGGTAAGTTACTACCTTCTGCTCATGCTGTAGATAGAGAGTATAGGGTCCAAAAAGCTCTATACGAAACTGATGTGCCGGTAGCTAAAATGTATTTATATTGTGAAAACGAAAATATTATAGGAACTGCTTTTTATTTAATGGAATATTTAGAAGGGAGAGTTTTTGAAGATACTACTCTTCCTGGACATACTTCAGAAGATAGAACAGCTATATATAATAGTATGAATGAAACTTTGGCTGCACTTCATACTATAAAGCCTGAAGATGTTGGATTAGAAAGTTTTGGAAGACCAGGAAGTTATTTTCTTAGGCAATTAAAAAGATGGTCTCAACAATGGGAATTATCTAAACAACAAGATATTCCGGAAATGCCATTATTAATTGATTGGTTATCAAAAAATATTCCAGATAGTGATGAAACTACAATTGTTCATGGTGATTATAGATTAGGAAATTTAATATATGATTTAAATGAGCCTAAAGTAATTGCTGTATTAGATTGGGAATTATCAACTTTGGGTCACCCGTTAGCAGACTTGGGGTATAGTTTAATGCTTCATGAAGAAGATTCTGAAGTAAGAACAGGTTTTAGTTTAAAGAATTTAGATTTAGAAAGTTTAGGTATTCCTACTAAAAATTATTTAGTACAAAAGTATTGTGAAATGGTTGATAGAGAAGTAATTAATCCAAATTTTTATATTGTTTTTTCTATGTTTAGAAATGTTGCAATTTTAGAAGGTGTTTTGTCTAGAGGGAGGGCAGGAAACGCTGCCTCTTCTTTAGCAGAAGAAAAAGGTGCTTTAGCTAAACCTATTGCAAAAATTGCTTGGGATTTAGTAAAAAATAGTAATTTAGATTAATTATTTCTGTATCTTAGATTTTCCCTAGATAGATCAGATATCTTGCTACAACCCATAAGTTTCATATCTCTTTCTATTTCGTTTTTAAAGTTACCTAGAGCTTTTTCAACAGCTGGTTGTCCACCTCCACCAAGAGCGTATAAATAATATTTTCCACCAGAACAACATTTTGCTCCTACAGATAAAGCTTTTAAAACATGTGTTCCTCTTTGGATTCCACCATCACATATGACATCTAGTTTGTCTCCTACGGCATCAACGATTTCAGCTAATTGATCAAAAGGGCTCCTAGAGCCATCTAATTGCCTTCCTCCATGGTTAGAAACCATGATAGCGGTTGCTCCAATATCAACGGCTTTTTTTGCATCAGCTACACTCATTATGCCTTTAAGACAAAAATGTTTGCCCCATTTTTTATTAATTTCTTCTGCATCTTTCCAATTCATAGTTTGGTCCAGCATGTTTGTAAAATAATCTCCCACAGAGATTGCTATATTACTTCCAGCATCCACAAACTTTGATAGTTGAGGTAAATCAAACTTTTCATGTGTAAAATAATTTATTGCCCACATTGGATGGGTAGCAAAGCTTAATAAACTTTTTAAAGTTAATCTTGGTGGACTAGTAAAACCTGTATGCAGATCTCTTTCTCTGTTGCCTCCAGTAATAGTATCTACTGTTAAAGCAATTGCTTCATAATTTGCTTCCTTACAAAGATCAATCATATGATTATTAAGCCCTTTATCTTTATGATAGTATAATTGGAATAATTTTGGAGAAGATATTTCTTTACTCATTCTCATTATATCCACGGTACCTAAAGAAGATAAGCCAGACATTGTTCCAAATTTTTCTGCTGCTCTAGCAACAGCTAATTCTCCCTCGTGATGGAATAGTCTTTGTAATGCAGTTGGAGAACAGAATAGAGGCATATCTAGTTTTTGTCCCATTACTGTTACAGACATATCTATATCTTTTACACCTGCAAGAACATTTGGAACTAAATCACAATCTTCATAAGCAGCAGTATTTCTGTTTATTGTAATTTCATCATCTGCACCACCATCAATATAGTGAAAAATAGGACCTGGTAATTTGCTTTTTGCTAATGCCCTAAAATCCATTGTATTGTGACAATTTTTAACTCTTTTAAATACCATTTGAAATTTTTTACCTTTTCTTAATTTAATCGCTTCATTATATATATATTAAATTCTATCTATAAATTATAGAATAATAATTATTTTGGTGCCATTCTTAATGATCCATCTAACCGGATTGTTTCCCCATTTAACATCTCATTTTCATAAATATGTTTTACTAAGGCAGCATACTCATGTGGTTGGCCTAAACGATGTGGATGTACAGTTGAATCAATAAGAGAATTCTTAGCTTCTTCTGGTAAACCAGCAAGAAGTGGAGTTTCAAAAAGTCCAGGCGCAATAGTATTAACTCTAATACTTTGTCTTGCAAGTTCTCTAGCAATAGGAAGAGTCATTCCTACAATACCTCCTTTAGAGGCTGAATAGGCTGCTTGCCCAATCTGACCATCATATGCTGCAATAGAAGCTGTGTTAATAATTACCCCTCTACTGAAATTATCTTCTATATCGTTTTTTTGCATAATATTGGCAGCTGCCTTGAGAGTATTAAAGGTTCCTATTAAATTAACATTTATAATTTTACTGAAGAGGTTTAATGGACAAGTGCCTTCTTTATTTAGTACTTTGCTAGGAGACCCAATACCTGCACAGTTTACAGTTAGATTTATTGGACCTGTATTTTCTAATATTTTTGTAAAGCTTTCTGAAACTAAATCTTCATTTGTAATATTTATATTAAGGTACTGACAATTAGAGCCTAACTCTTCAGCTTTTTTTATACCTAATTCGTTTTGGATATCGATTATTGTAACTTTTCCACCATGTTTAATGATACTATCAGCTGTTGCTCCACCTAATCCGCTTGCTCCTCCTGTTATTACAGCATTACAATTATTATAATTCATTTTTTTCCTCTCTTATCTTTTATGATGAAAATTGTTCATTTATAAATTTCTCTTCAAGACTACTTTCAGTATCAAATAATAGTTTAAATGATAATTTTATAGATAATTTAATATTTACTTTTTTGACATTCCTTACTTCAAGGTTTCCTGCAGTAGCACTTACGCCTCTTATTTCTGGCTCTTTAATATTAAACTCTACAATAGAAGTTTTAGGTAATAATGCACCAGTCCATCTTCTTGGTCTAAAAGCGCATATTGGTGTTAAAGATAATAACTTAGAATTTATAGGAAGAATTGGGCCATTTGCAGAAAGATTATATGCAGTACTTCCTGCAGGTGTGGCTACCATCACGCCATCACATACTAACTCATTAAGGCGTTTTTTATTATTTACATTAATACTAACTTTTGCAGTCATTCGAGACTGTCTTAAAAGGGATACCTCATTAATAGCTATACCCTTAAATTTTTTATTACTTATATCATATGCTTCCATTTCTAAAGGAGAAACTTTTGTAACAATTGCATTATTAATTCTTTCTAAAAGATTATCTTTGGAGTAAATATTCATTAAAAATCCTATAGTTCCTCTATTCATGCCATATATAGGTATATTTTTAATGCCATAGGTTTCAATAACATTTAGAAGAAGTCCATCTCCACCTAAGGCAACAATAATATCCGCATCATCAACTTTTGTGTTCTTATAGATTTTAGATAATTCTTTTAATGCTTTCTGTGCATCTTTTGCATCAGATGCTATAAAAGCTATTTTATTAAATTTCATGATAATACCGTTTAAAATGATTAATAGAATATAAAAAAGTTAACATTTAATAAATTAAGTTAAAAGAAGTTTTTAACCGCCTGTTACACTCATATGTCTTTTGACAGCAGGGGCATTAGATCTTCTGCTAATTTCAAAGTCATGTCCTTTGGGCTTTCTAGAAATTGCTTCTCTTATCGCATTTTCTAGCTCTAAACCTGTTTTACCTTGCAATAATTCTTTTCTTAGATCAGCTGAATCGTCTTGTCCTAAGCACATATAAAGCATACCTGTACATGTTAGTCGAACCCTATTACAAGATTCACAAAAATTATGTGTAAGTGGAGTGATGAAGCCTAATCTACCTCCAGTTTCTTCAATTTTAACATATCTGGCAGGTCCACCAGTTTTATATTCACTTGCAGTGAGCGTGTATTTTTCTTTTAGTTTTGCTCTTACCATAGACAAAGGTAAATATTGATCTGTTCTGTCTTCAGTGATTTCTCCCATGGGCATAGTTTCAATTACTGTAAAGTCATGCCCCTCTTTATGCGCCCACTCTATCATATTCCCTAATTCGTCTTCATTAACCCCTTTTAGAGCTACAGCATTTATTTTGCATTTTAAACCAGCTTTGGTAGCAGATTTTAAACCACCTAGAACTTTATCTAGATCACCCCATCTAGTAATTTTTTTAAATAATTCTGGTTTTAATGTGTCAATAGATACATTTACTCTTCTAACACCATAATCATATAATTGATCAGAAAATCTAGAAAGTTGACTGCCATTAGTAGTTAGTGTTAATTCGTCCAATCCATGACCCATTTTTGAACCTAATGCTTTAATAAGGTTTAAAACATTTTTTCTAACTAAAGGCTCTCCTCCTGTTAGTCTAATTTTTCTAGTACCTAGGTTTATAAAAGATGTGCATAAGGTTTCAATCTCTTCAAGTGACAAGACATCTGATTTAGGCAAAAAAGTCATGTTTTCTGACATGCAATAAACACACCGGAAATCGCAACGATCTGTTAAGGATACACGAAGATAGGATATTGCTCTTCCAAAAGGATCTATTAATGGAGCTATATTTTTTAGTGATTTGTCTAACATATTATTTACAAATTATAGTTATATATAAATGGTTATATACGACTGTATATAATGGATCAAGAATTACTTTCAATAAAATTTTTTCTTTGTATAATCAATATTGCAATTTGTTGAAGAAAAAATTTTTATATGAATGAAAATACACTAAAAATAAATCTAAACTGGCCTTTAAAAATATACGAAGTTTTAAAGGAAAATAATATAAGACAAATAGCTTATGTTCCTGACTCAGGCCATAAAAGCTTAATTCAATATTGTCAAAATGATACAAATATGAATATGGTTAGTTTGACAACAGAAGAAGAGGGTATGGGTTTGTTAGCTGGGGCCTGGTTAGGAGGAGAAAAAGGAGTTTTATTGATGCAATCAAGTGGTGTAGGCAATTGTATTAATGCATTAGCTTCTCTAACACGTGCGTGCAATTTCCCACTTCTTATGCTTGTAACTATGAGAGGTGAATGGAATGAATTTAATCCTTGGCAAGTACCTATGGGAAAAGCAACAGAAAAAGTATTATCTGCATTAGACATTAATGTAGTCAGGTGTGAAACAGCAGATGAAGTTCAGGATACTGTATACGCTATGATGGGATTAGCGTATAAATCAAATTCTGCAACGGCCGTCTTATTATCTCAACGTCTAATTGGCTCTAAAACTTTTAAGGAATAGTTTATGCAGAATTATCTACTAAATAGAAGATATGTTGTTTCGCAATTATTAAAAGATAGAAAAAATTCTTTAATTATTAATGGGTTAGGAGGAACCTGCTGGGATGTGGCTTCCTTAGGAGATAATGAATTAAACTTTTATGTTTGGGGAGGAATGGGCAACTCTTGTATGATTGGTTTAGGCTTAGCATTGTCTCAACCAAAAAGAAAAGTAATAGTTATTACAGGCGATGGAGAAATGTTAATGGGCATAGGCTCTTTAGCGACTATTGCAGTAAAACAGCCAAAAAACCTTTCAATCGTTGTCTTTGATAATGAACTCTATGGAGAAACAGGTAAGCAAAAAACTCATACCGGTCATTGTGCAGATTTAAGTGCAATTGCCATTGGTGCAGGAATTAAAAATTCATCTATTATTAAGACAAATGATCAATTATTATTTTTATCTTCAAATATTAATTTGATAAAAGAATTAACATTTTCACAAATAAAAATAAATAATGAAGAAGGGCCTCTAGTGTTACCTATTAGAGAAGGGGCTTATATAAAAACACGTTTTAGAAAAGCTGTATTAGGTGAAACTGCATTATTAGAATAAAATTAGTTTATCAAAATTAATATTAAGGAGGTTTATATGGAAGATGATAAGTATAAAAAAGGTCTAGAAGCACGAAAAAAAGTTTTGTCTTCTGAATATGTAGATAAATCTATAAATGGTTCAGATAGTTTTAATAGAGAGTTTCAAGAGTTAATTACTAAGTATTGTTGGGGAGAAGTTTGGACTAAAACTAAGTTGTCAGATAAACAAAGAAGTATGAATAATCTATGTATGTTATCAGCTCTTAATAAATGGCAAGAGTTTTCTATTCATTTTAGAGGAGCTATTAAGAATGGTTGTGATCTTGAAGAACTTAAAGATGTATTGCTTCAAATTACTATTTATTGCGGAGTTCCTAGTGGAGTAGAGGCATTTAGGCATGCTAGGAAAGTATTAAAAGAAGACGGTATAGATGTAGAAGAAGAATTCTCTAAGATATGATTAATTCATATGGATTTATAGGTTTAGGTGATATGGGAAAGCCTATGGCTGCTAATCTTTTAAAATCTTCTAAAAAATTAACAGTCTATGATATTGAAGATTTAGATAATAAAGCGCCAAAAGGCTCTTTAATCGCTAAGTCTGTAGATGAATTAGTATCTGTGTCAGAAATAATTTTTATTTCTGTGCCAGATGGTAAAGCTTCAAGTAATGTAATTCAGGAAATAATCAATTCAAATGAAAAGCTAGTTAAGCATATTATAAATTTATCAACAATTGGTTTACAAAAAACCAAACCTTTAATGATTGCTTTAAATAGAAAAAATATAACTTATGTTGATGCTCCTGTTAGTGGAGGTAAAGCAGGGGCAATCAATGCGACCATTACAATTATGTGGAGTGGGTCACAAAAACTTCTTGAAGAAATTAGAAGTGACTTAAATTGTTTTAGTAAGTCTATTTTTTTTATAGGAAATGAGCCTGGGCAAGGTCAAATAATGAAATTAGTAAATAATTATTTGTCTGCTGTGGCCATGACAGCTACTTCAGAAGCAATATTGTTAGGGTTAAAAAATAATTTAGATATGAAAACTATGTTAGAAGTTTTAAACGTATCTACTGGTAAAAATAGTGCTACTCTAGATAAGTTTCCTAATAGAATATTAACAGAAAGTTATGATGCGGCATTTAGAATATCTTTAATGAATAAAGATTTAGAATTATATTTAAGTGAAGCTATATCTAATGATATGCCTATAAAAATTGCAAAAGTAGTAAAAAATTATTTTCAAGAAGGTGAAAAAAGTTTACCTTTAGGTGATTTTACTGAAATTTATAAAATTATTAAGAAAATATAATTTAGTTTATATTTTTAAGGGTCACTTATTTAGTTAAAGAAAAAGGAAATTAATATTGTTAGAAAATAATAATAGAGTTCCTAGTATAGCAACCATAGAGCCAGATGCATGGACAGATATTAGAGATGGGGTTAGAACTTTATGTAGTAATTTTCCTGGTGAGTACTGGAGAAAGCTTGATAGTGCAAGGGAATATCCAGAAAAGTTTGTTAATGCTTTAACTGATGCAGGTTACTTATCTAGTTTAATACCAGAAGAATATGGAGGATCTGGGCTTCCTCTTGAAGCTGCTTGTGTAATTCTTGAAGAGATACAAAGATCTGGAGGTAATGGCGCAGCTTGCCACGCACAAATGTATATTATGGGAGCTTTGCTAAGGCATGGATCAGAGAAACAAAAAGATAAATACTTACCAAAAATTGCTTCAGGTGAATTACGTTTACAAGCATTTGGTGTAACCGAACCAGATGCAGGAACTGATACATTGTCAATTAGGACTAAGGCAGTAAAAGTTAATAATGGTTATATTATAAATGGTCAAAAGGTATGGACTAGTAGAGCAGAGTATTCTGATTTAATGTTACTCTTGGCAAGAACTAGTTCTGATAAAAGCTTAAAAAGAACTGAAGGGTTATCATTATTTATTATAGATATGCAGAAAGCAAAAAATAATGGTTTAACTATTAAACCAATTAAAACAATGATTAATCATGCTACTACAGAAGTATTTTTTGATGATTTAGAAATCCCATTTGATGGTTTAATAGGAGAAGAGGGCAAAGGGTTTAAATATATATTAGATGGTATGAATGCAGAACGTATATTAATAGCTTCAGAATGTATTGGGGACTCAAAGTTCTTTTTAGATAAAACGACAGAATATGCTTCTTCTAGAGTAGTTTTTGGAAGGCCAATAGGTCAAAATCAAGGAATACAATTTCCTATTTCTAGAGCTTATGCAGAAACAGAAGCTGCAGCCTTATTGGTTGATAGAGCGGCAAAGTTATTTGATAACAATATTTCCTGTGGAACAGAAGCTAATATAGCAAAATTATTATCTTCAGAGGCATCGTGGAAAGCAGCAGAAGCAGCAATACAGACTTTTGGAGGATATGGTTTTGCAGAAGATTATGATATTGAGAGAAAATATAGAGAAGCTAGACTTTATCAAATTGCTCCTATATCAACAAATTTAATTTTGGCCTTTATAGCTCAAAATGTGTTAGGACTTAAAAAGTCTTACTAGGAGAAAACATTGAAATCATTAGAAGGAATATTAGTAGTTTCTTTAGAGCAGGCAGTTGCAGCACCTTTATGTTCATTAAGATTAGCTGAAGGAGGAGCAAGAGTTATAAAGATAGAGAGAGCAGAAGGTGATTTTGCTCGATATTATGATAAAGATGTGAAAGGTGAAAGTGCATATTTTGTGTGGTTAAATAGGGGAAAAGAGTCTTTAGTTATAGACATTAAAAATAGAGAAGACCTTATTTTATTAAAAAAAATTATTTCTTCAGCTGATATTTATATTCAGAATTTAGTTCCGGGAGCATCTGATAGAGCAGGTCTAGGATCCAAGGCTATGAGAGATTTAAATACAAAATTAATTACATGCGATATTTCAGGATATGGACAAACTGGTCCTTACAGAGATATGAAAGCCTATGATTTATTAGTTCAGGCGGAAACAGGTCTATGTAGTGTTACAGGCACTCCAGAAGAAGAAGGTAGAGTTGGTGTGTCAGTATGTGATGTAGCATGTGGAATGAATGCTCATTCATCAATTTTACAAGCTTTATACTCTAGAGAAAAGACTGGAAAAGGAACAGGAATTGAAGTTTCATTATTTGATGGAATGGCTGACTGGATGAATGTTCCTTATTTACAAACAGTATATGGAGATAGATCTATAAAAAGAGTAGGTTTATCTCATCCTTCTATTGCTCCTTATGGCGCATATAATTCTAAATGTGGAAAGAAAATCTTAATTGCTATTCAGAATGAGCGAGAATGGATTAAATTATGTTCAGGCGTATTAATGTTAAATGATTTATTCTCTGATACAAGGTTTAACGAACCTACAAAAAGAGTTAAAAATAGAATTGAGTTGGATAAAATTATTTCAAGTGAATTTATTAAACATGATAAGGATTTATTGCTTCAAAGATTAAGAAAAGAAAAAATAGCATGTGGCGTATTAAATGCTATTGAAGATTTAAAAAATCATCCACAATTAAGAAAAATAAAATGCACTATTGGAGATCAAGAAGTAGAATTAATTGCTCCTCCATCTATAATATTAGGGGAAGAAAATATTATAACTAAGGTTCCAAAAGTTGGTGAAAATTCTATAGATATAAGAGAAGAGTTTAATGAGTAATAGTGAAAATGTTAATAATTGGATAGGTAAGTCTGTAGAGAAGAGCGATTATATTAATGAATTACCTATTAAAGCAATGGGCGCAGTATTTGATTATGATGTTACAAGTTTTAAAGAAGTCCCATATGGATGGCATTGGTTATATTTTTTAAATTTACCCTTACAAAAATATTTAGGTCCTGATGGACATGAAAAAAGAATAGGTTTTATGCCACCAATACCACTACCTATTCGAATGTATGCAGGAGGAGAAATTACTTATAATAAACCTTTGCTAATAGGGGAAAAAGTAAAAAAAGTATCTACTATTGAATCCATTAAAAATAAAGTTGGTTCTACAGGAAATTTAACTTTTTTAAGGATTAAGCATAAAATTTCTAATGATAAAAGTGTGTTAATTAATGAATTTCAAAATCTAGTTTACAGAGAAGAAAAAAGCACACAGAAAGCTAAATCTAACATAGATATAAAATTGCCAGATTATTGTGATTATGAAAAAGTATGGAATACTTCTCCAGAAATGTTATTTCGTTACTCAGCTTTAACTCACAACACGCATAGAATTCATTATGATTTTCCTTATGCAACTAATGTTGAAGGTTACCCTCAAATTGTAGTTCATGGTCCATTAATGGCAACATTTTTATTGGATTTAACTAATAATATAATTAAAACTAGTGGCCAAAAACTTAATAAGTTTAGTTTTAAATTACTTAGACCAGTTTTTGTGGGTGGAGAAATAGCTGCCCAAGCTATTAAAACTTCTGATGGTTTGGATTTATGGATTAAAGATCAACATGGAAACTTATCTTTATCAGCACAAGCAGATTTAACGGACTAACTTTTTATATTGTATAATAGATTATCCACATTTTTATGAGCATTAATTACTACATTTTTTAAACCTAAAGAAGATTCTAAAACAGTATCAGTATAAAATAAAGCTGTAGATATCTTAGAAATTAAAAATTTATCTTTATTATTATTTATTAATAACTGAGATGCTTTTAATGCAGATTTAGCCATCATCCATCCTCCAAATATACTTCCACACATATCTATAAATGGCGTGGCACCAGATGCAGCGTGTCTTTTATTATTTTTCCACATAGAGAGAAGTTTATCTGATGTTTCTTCTAGTATATCAAGAGCATTAATGAGTTTGTTTCCAATATAATTTAACTCATCACTTTTAATGGATGTGCAATCATGTGCATCTTTTTTCATGTCATGTAAAAATCTTTTAAATACATTTCCATCATCCATTGTAAGTTTTCTTCTTAAAAGATCTAATGCTTGAATCCCATTCGTTCCCTCATATATCGGAAGTATTCTTGCATCTCTATAATGTTGCGCTGCCCCAGTTTCTTCAATATAGCCCATGCCTCCATGTACTTGAACGCCTGTAGAGGCAATCAATACACCTTGATCTGTACACCATGCTTTCACTATTGGTATTAATATATCTAAATTCTCTTGTGCTTTTTGTTTAGCTTCTTCTGATAAATCATCTTTAGTTAAATCCAACTCATTTGCTGTATATAATGCTAGAGCACGCATTGCTTCTGTTCTGGCTTTCATATCCATTAACATTCTTTGAACGTCTGGATGGTCAATAATAGCCACTGTTCCTTGAGTAGCACCATCAATAGAATTCCCTTGCATACGAGTTAAGGAAAAATTTAAGGCTTGTTGATAAGCTCTTTCCGCAATTGAGACTCCTTGAATTCCTACATTTAATCTAGCATTATTCATCATTGTAAACATAGCTTTAAGCCCGCCATTTTCAGGACCAATTAATTCCGCAATCGCTCCGTCATTATCTCCATAGGCTAATACGCAAGTAGGGCTGGCTAATGTTCCAAGTTTATGCTCAATAGAAACTACTCTAATATCATTCCTTTCTAATAAACTTCCATCCTCAGATATCAAGTTTTTAGGAGAAATAAATAATGATATACCTTTGCTTCCTTTAGGTGCATCTGGAAGCCTTGCTAATACTAAATGAATAATGTTTTTACTCATATCTTGATCGCCATGAGTAATATATATTTTATTTCCATATATATTATATGAGTCATGATTAGGAATAGCTTTTGTTTTTAACAAAGATAGATCAGAGCCCGCTTGCGGTTCTGTAAGATTCATAGTTCCTGACCATTCCCCAGTAATCATTTTTGGTAAGTATTTTTGTTTTTGTTCCTCTGTTCCATATGCTTCTATTACTTCTATTGCACCTTGTGTTAGCATCATATTATTAGAAAAATTCATATTAGCGGCATGCCAAATTTCGTTTAAGCCCCCTACAATTTTCCAAGGCATTTCTTGTCCGCCATATTCTTTTAAGCCTGCGACTGATACCCAGCCAGCGTTGATATATTGATTATAGGCATCTACAAAACCAGCAGGCATTCTCACTAATCCGTTTTCTAAAGAAATCCCTTCTTTATCTCCA
>DQLC01000031.1 GCA_015660425.1 Alphaproteobacteria bacterium | reverse complement strand
ATGTTTGAAGATGATCAAAGCCTTCTTAATACTGAAATTAATCTGTACATTCAATTGGGAAGAACTTCTGAATTAATTGAAAAATTAGGAGAGGCTATCGCTTTGGATGAAGAGAATGATTTATTGTATTTTAACAGAGGTACTATTTATGACCAAGAGGGAGATATGGTTAATGCTGAAAAAGATTATTTGATAGCTTTAGAATTTAATTCTTCATCTTTTGGTGCTAATTATAATTTAGGAGCACTCTATTTTAACAAAGGGGGTGAAACTAGGAATAAAGCCAATGGAACTTCAAACAATACAGAGTATAAGAAATTAAAGAAAAAAGCAGATGATTTATTTGCTAAAGCTTTACCATATTTAGAAGCTGCTCATGAATTGAATGCTGAAGATAAGAATGCTTTATTATCACTTAAACAATTATATTATATGAATGGTGATTACGCAAAGTCAGAGGAGATGAAAAAGCTTATTGCTGATTTAGAATAAATATATCCATTATTTCTGTTCTAAATTTTTACTAATTAATTATATTTAAAAATATTTATACAATGAAAAGAAAATTAATCTTATTATTTTTCATATCAATAATTCTTAATTCTCAAATAATATCTCAGAATATATTTAATAAGAATAAAAAGACTAAAATTTCTGATTCAATAGAGTTAAAAACAAAAAATTGTGAAGTGTTTAAAGGTTTGTTCACAATATATCAGAATAAAAAGGATGGCATATCATATCTTGAAATTGACACATCTCATTTAGCAAATGAATTTATATATTTTAGTTATATAGAAAATGGTGTTATAGAGGCTGGATCTGTAAAAGGCAGCTATAGAGGTTCCAAGATTATAAAGATTAATAAATATTATAATAAAATTGATTTTACTATAAAAAATACTAAATATTATTTTGATGAAAATAGTCCTTTGTCAAAAGCATCTAATACTAATATAAATACACCAATAATAATTTCTGAAGAAATTATTGCAACGAATAAAGATAAAACAAAATTTCTTATTAATGCTGATAATATTTTTCTTAATGAATCATTACAACAAATTAGATCATCATATTCAGCAGGATATAAAGGTTTTAAAATTGGTAATCTAAGTAAAACTAAAACTAGATATAATAAGATTAGAAACTATCCAGAGAATACAGATGTAGTAGTGAATTATCTCTATGAAAGTAAATACCCATCAAGCAGGGGAGGTGGAGCTATTACAGATTCACGTAATGTGTCGATATTAGTACAGCACAGTCTTATTAAAATGCCAGATGATAATTATAATACTAGAAATGATGATTCTCGTGTAGGCTTTTTTACTACTCAAACGAATCATATGACTAGTATAGATCAAGTTAATTATAGAGATTTTATCAATAGATGGAGGCTAGAAAAAAAATATCCTGAAAAAGTGTTGTCGGAACCAGTTAAGCCAATTGTTTGGTGGATTGAGAATACTACACCTTATGAATTTAGAGATATTATTAAGGAAGGTGTTGAATCGTGGAATATAGCCTTTAAGGAGGCAGGATTTATTAATGCAATACAAGTTAAGATTCAACCTGATACTGCTACATGGGATGCTGGTGATATAAGATATAACGTTTTAAGATGGACATCTTCTCCGCGACCACCATGGGGAGGGTATGGCCCGTCTTTTGTAAATCCAAGAACAGGTGAAATATTAGGAGCAGACATCATGTTAGAATGGGTGTATTTGACGAATAGAATAGTTATTGATGAATTGTTCAGTGAGTCAAATGCTAATTTAAGTAATAGTGAATGCTTTGCAGCACATCAATCTCAGATAGAGAATGGGTTTGGTTTAAATTATATTAAAACAATGAATCTTTCTGAAAAATTAGAGAAGGATCTGATAAAACAGTCATTATATAGGTTAGTTTTACATGAAGTTGGGCATACGCTGGGCCTTAATCATAATTTTAAAGGAAGTCTGTTATTGAGTAATGATGAATTAAACGATAAAGAAATAGTAAATAAGAATGGCATCTGTTCATCAGTTATGGAATATCCTGCTATTAATATAGTAAAAGACCCTAAAGATCAAGGTTTGTTTTATGATATAAAGCCAGGACCATATGATGTCTGGGCAGTTCAGTATGGATATACACAGTTTAATGATACGACTGAACAATTAAATAAAATACTATCACGATCAACCGAGAAAAGTTTAGCATTTGGAAATGATGCTGATGATATGCGTTATCCAGGAAAAGGCATGGATCCAAACGCTATGATTAATGATTTATCTAGTGATCCTGTTGAGCATTCTATCGATAAAATGGATATGATACTTAGCATGTTTACAAACTTAAAGGAAAGATATGTAATTAAGCATGATACTTATGAGGAGTTAACAAGAGCTTATAGGATGTTATTTTATTCCTATTTTCAATCTTTAGATATTATATCAAGACAAATAGGAGGGGTGAATGTTGACAGATCTTCTGTTGATCAGCAGTCAACTAAGGAGCCTTTCATGCCAGTTTCAAAAGAATTACAAAAGAAAGCTATGCGGGTCATTCAGGAATATGGATTTAGTAATAAGATATTATTGGACAAAGAGTTTTATTCTTACTTGCAAAATCAGAGAAGAGGTTTTCAAGTATCTTCTGACCCTAATATATTACAAATGATATCTAGTTCTCAAAATAGATTGTTATCTCATTTACTCCATAGAACCGTACTACAACGTATAAGTAACACAACTCTTTATGGAAATTCATACGATCTTACTGAGTATATGATTGATTTGAGAAATAGTATTTTTCAAGATGATATCAATACAAATATTAGTATCACTAGACAGAATCTTCAGCTTAACTATATTAATAAGTTAATCAGCATTATTGATCAAAAATCAAAGTTTGATAATATATCTAAAAGTTCAGCATATTACAATTTGAATTGGATTAAGAGTAATCTAAATATTAGTAGTGGTAATATCTCTACAAGGCAACATAAACAATATTTAGTTTTTCTAATAGAATCTATTCAAGAAAAAAAGTAATTGTATATAAAATACATAATAATAGGGGATAATTACAAATCATATAATTTAACATAATATTAATTATAAGACAAAAAAGGTTATTTCTCTATATCTAGTAATGCTGTATATTACTATGTAACACCTGAGACATTATATTCTACTCCTCTATAATTAAAATTGACTGATGCTTTAGTGTTTACTAGGTGTTTTGTAATTGGTGCAGTATTGGAGATACAGAATATTTCTGTATTCTTTACCGTTAGTTTGCCAAAAGGAATTGAAATTAGAAACGCTCCTTTATCTGTAATAATGAATTGTGAGGCTTTGGATATTAAATCTGCAATGAATTGCTGAGTCTTTAAAATTTCAGCTTCAATTTTTGTTATTTCAATTTGAGCCATTTCTCTACTAGTCTCAAATTTATCACCTGCACTACTTTTGGTATCTAAGTTTCTTGAGATTATAGCAACGCGCAAAGTGTCTTTTTGATATACTAGCTTTAGGTTAAGTTTTGTTTGTAAGGCAGTAATTACATTTGCTTTATTTAACATAATTATTTCTTCCTTAAATTCACGCCTTTATCGCCTCTTGTAATGGGTTTTTTATATTTTCTAGCTCTAGCCTTACGCCATTGATCTCTGTCATTAACCTGCTGATTTTTAGCACTTTTCTCATGGAATCCAGAATTTTCTCGTTCTACTTTTTTATGATTTCTGTTGACGTTTTTTCCATTTTCTCGGTGTTCTTCATCTGTTAATTCTTGAGTTTTCTCTACTTGTTCAGGTATAACCAGTTTATCAATCTCTATTCCCATCAACTCTTCAATTTTATCTGTATAGTATTCTTCTCTTTCTGTGTAAAACAAAATAGATTTTCCCTCTTCCTCTGCCCTTCCTGTACGCCCAATTCTATGCATATAGTTTTCAGGGAAAGTTGGCGTGTCAAAATTAATTACATGCGAGATTTTATCTAAATCCAATCCTCTGGCAATAACATCAGTAGCAATCAGGATTCTAACTTTTCCTTCATCATATTGGTTAATGGAACGAAACCTATAATTCTGTGATTTGTTAGAATGAATTACTGCCAAATCAGAAATATAGAACTCAGACATAGATTCATATAATCTATCTGCAATTTTTTTACTCGATACAAACACCAAGACTTTACGCATTTGTTCTTTATCTTGCAGAATATGAGCCAATAAGTTCTCCTTTGTGTAATAATTAGCTACTGCATATTTTGTTTGTGCAATATTATCAAGTGGCGTTCCACTCAATGCAATTTGCACTTTTTCAGCTTCACTGAAAAAACTATCAATAATACCCTCTACATCTTCTGTCATGGTTGCAGAAAACATGATATTTTGTTTTTTGCTTGGTAATAATTCAAAAATATTAGTCAGTTGAAAACGAAAACCAAGATCAAGCATTACATCCACTTCATCAATTACAATCTTTTTTATATCTTTTAGCTGTAAAGCTCTGCAAAGTGCGAGATCATACAGTCTACCTGGTGTTGCCACTACAATATCAGCACCATCTTGCAGCCAAATTTTTTGGGTATTCATATTTGTTCCACCATAAACACCAACAATTCTACATGTAGTGTACTTTGTTAGCTCTTTTAGCGTTTCAACTACTTGAACAACCAATTCTCTGGTAGGAACCAAAATTAATATCCTTGGGTTATTCTGTTTGGAATAACTTAATTCCTGCAATAAGGGTAAGCAGTAAGCAATAGTTTTTCCTGTCCCTGTTTGGGCTACCCCTACCAAGTCCTTTCCTGCTAATATTTTTGAAAAAGTTTGCTCTTGAATAGGGGTTTGATTCACAAACCCTAAATCTTCAATCGCATTTTTCAATTGCTTATTTAGGTTTATTTCGTTAAAATTACTCATCATTATTAATTTGATGTAAAAATAGGCATAAAGAAGAAAAGTAGGACCATGCCTACTTTTTCTTTTTTCTCAAATAATAATTAGTCTTTATTTATCTTATTGTAATATCAACTTCTTATTAATTATTCCATCATTTGTTTCAATCTCTAAAAAATATTGTTCCTTTAGCGTTATTAGAAAGATCAATCTGTTTGGTGTACTCACCGATAAATTGTTGCAGGTTATCACTTATTAGCTCCTCTCCTATTACATTAAGTATTCTAACCTCTAAATCTTGAACATCTTATGATGTGAAACTCACATTAAAGATATCTCTTGATGGGTTAGGGTAAACATCTAAGTTAGCAATAGCTGATCCGCCTTCCAATCTTATAGTTGGTATCGTATATATTAAAAAAAAGAAGCCCAGACAAATGACTGGGCTTCTTAATACTAAATATTAACTAACTTCCTATTGAAGAATTAATTTCTTATTAACCACACCATTATTAGT
>DQLC01000016.1 GCA_015660425.1 Alphaproteobacteria bacterium | reverse complement strand
CATACTTAGGTAGTAGTCTTGTTCTCTGTTTAATCCCATTTGTTAAATACCCTTCTAATTAAGTAACCTCTAGCTATTGAAACAATAGTAAATACGGATGTTATTATTAAATTTTGGCTAATCCGTACTTCAATATTCATGATAGGATATATGATTAATTGAACTGTTAACGCAATAATAAAACCTATAACCGTATTAGTTATAGATTCTATTAAGGATTTCTTTTTTGTCTGCATTAGAATAGTTTGTTTTGTTCTTCCTTTTTAAATCTATTTGCAGCACCTTTAATATTTAAAATAGATTGTTTAAAATAAGATTCTTTTAGCTCTATTCCTATGGCTTTCCTTCCGTTTGATACTGGACTAAAAACCTCAGAACCTACACCCATAAAAGGAGTTAATACAACTTCGTTAGGATTAGAATATAATTCTACAATTCTATCAATAACATCTAATTGCAATGGGTGAACGTGTTTCTCATCGTCCTCGTCTTTGGTGTTTTTATATTTTAAAACTTCATCTATTCTAATATCATCCCAAGTACTAGAGGCGTAACGCTGCCAGATGTAATGACTTAATTTGTTATTAGGTTCTTTGCTATCGTAGTATTCATTGTTTAAATGTTGCCATAATTGAGCCTCGTTAAACGTTGTATTATTAGCATTATTGAACGCTGTTAGTATATTTGGTAATATTGGAACGGCACCAGCATAGTTTTTTAATCCGAATGGATGAATTACTGGTACTTGGTTATCTCCTTTTTTCTTGAAAATTAAAACGTAATCAGGGCTTGCGGTAAAACAATTTGTAGAATCTTCTACTATAAATTTGTGCATTAATGACATTACCATAGTTCTCATACGGACCTTTAAAGGCTCTTTCCAAATGGTAATACGGTTTTTATATTCAAATCCATATTTCTCATGTATTTTAACTACTTCGTGAGGAAAGTCCCAGTTACTTCCTTTTTGGTTTATAATTTCCATTACATGGATAGCGTTTATTCTACCTGGCTTTGTAACTCTGGCACACTCTTTTACTAGATATTCGTATTGTTCTAAAAATTGTTCTTTAGAATCGCAATTACTAAAGTCTTTATTTGAACTTGAATAATTATAAAGTCCTGCGAATGGAGGCGAGTTAACAATTAAATCGATAGAGTTATCGTCTAAAGTTGGTAGAACCTCCATGCAATCACCATTATAAATACTATAATTTTCTTCGTGTACTTGTCTAATTACTTTCATTTGTTTAGTTTAAAAATGTTGGTTTAATAATATTATCGTTAAAATTTGATTCCTTAATGTCAAATCTAGAATTAAGATTTGTGTTTAATTTATCAAAAAGCTTATTTGCTTTTAACATTTTTGCTTGTATGCTATCTATAATTCTTTTTTGACCTTCTGTATGAACGATGTCAACATGTACCTCCCTTTTTTGTCCGAACCTCCAAAACCTTCTTAAAGATTGGTAATACTGCTCATAACTAAAAGTTGGAAAATATACAGTATGATTACAATGTTGCCAATTTAAACCGAATGCTGTCATCTTTGGTTTAGTTATTAAACGGTTAATGTCACCCTTATAAAAAGCTAATAATAATTCCTCTTTTTTATCTAGGTTCATACTTCCTTTAATCTGGTAAGCATCTTTATCAAGGCTTTGTAATAAATCGCCTTCATCATTTCTATTACACCAGTAAACGGTCTTATCGTATCCTTGTGTTAACTCTACCGCTTTATTACATCGTATTTCTACAGTTGCTTTTTCCTCTGACCTAATTTCTTTAAATCCTTTTGCTATAGATGAAAACATTTGAGTTTGCCCATCAACTGTTAAAGGCTTATCATTTTTTACGATATTATAATTAGTGTGTAATTTTGGTAGTATATGCCTATCATCACTAAAACCTAAGTCGGATGGCTTACGCATTGAAATACTCCAAGATGATACCCATTTAAAAAAATCATTTTCTGCATGGCCTTTTAATAACCATTTAGTACCAATGTTTTGAGGCTTAATTGTATCCTCACTATTAGTGAAAAACTTACCTAACATATCGGTATATCCTAAATATCCAAGAGCTTCCGAACTTGTACCCAATTCAATAAAGTCATTAGGAGAAGGAGTTGCGGTAAATAAATACCTATATTTCACTTTCTTTAAAAAAGTAGTTACTTGTGTTTTGATAGCTCCATCAAAGTTTTTTAAAATACTACTTTCGTCAAGTATTACACAATCGAAGTCGTTAGGATTAAATTTATCCAACCTCTCGTAATTACAAACTACTATTTTTGTTTTATACTTTCCATCTTTGGAATATGCGATATCATCTATTCCAATTAATGAAGCTTCGGTTATAAATTGGAAGGCTACCGCTAAAGGTGTTATTATTAATACTGGCTTATTTGAATGATTAATATGATTAACTGCTATTGTTAATTCTATTCTAGTTTTGCCTGTTCCGGTATCCAAAAAATCAGCACACCTACCTTTTTTTAATGTGTATTCGGTTACGTATTTTTGGTAGTCAAACATTGAATCAGGCATATAATTAAATTTTATGCCTGAGTCTATTGACGAATGTTTTTTATTCTCCAAGAATAAAGGATAATCCATAAGTATATTTTTTTAAGTTATGTAAATATATATATTATTTTATATTTAGCAACAATTCCTTTTCT
>DQLC01000060.1 GCA_015660425.1 Alphaproteobacteria bacterium | reverse complement strand
TTTATGTTCTGGTCATTATAAGGGTTGAGTTTATTTGCAAAAGCAAACTCACCTATATTTCTTCCTAAGTTGTCCCACATATTTTTTTTTATAATTTTTTGTTCTTCAATATTTAGAGAAGGAAATATTTTTTTTAGATTCATTTCTGCTCTTGTATCAAATTTAGATAGAGGGCCGATAAATTTTACAATTTTAGAACCTAAACTAGATGCAAAATCAATTCCAATTAATCTGCATATAGTAATCCATATACAAAGACAAAATGCTTCTATTATATAAATTATATTTATTAATAATGATCTCATATATTTCATTTCAATTTTTAATCACTGATAATAAAAAATTATCTAAAGTTTTGTAATCATTAAATTCTATACTAATTGGAAAAAAATAAATTCTATTTTTATAATCTTCCATAATTTTAATATGATCTTTTTCAGTGGTTATTAATAAAGAGTTTAATTCTTGAGATTTTTTAAGTAAATTTTGAATATCTTTCCTAGAATATACATAGTGATCAGGAAACGATTTAGTGTAGGTTATTTGACAACCAATATTTTCTAAAGTTTTATAGAATTTTTCTGGATACCCAATTCCACAAAAAGCTATTACTTTCTTATTTTTAAAATTATTGGAATACTTATCTTCTATTTTTAGATTAGCATCAAGTACAGGAATCTTACCATCAATTAATGCTCTTATATTTCTTATATCTTGATCAATTATTATTGCTAAATGAGATTTACTGATGGCTTGCGAAAATTTTTCACGCATTGGTCCAGACGGTATAATTCTTCCATTTCCTATTCCTTGATATCCATTAAAAACTAATATATTAAGATTGGCTATAATACTAGGGTCTTGGAGACCATCATCAAGAATAACTAGTTCTGCTCCTGCATCTATAGCTCCTTTGATACTTATTGCTCTATTTTTACCAACCCAGGTAGGAGCAAACTTGGCACATATTAACGCTTCATCACCCACCTCTTTATATGTGTGTATTGTAGTATTTACTTGGATACTATTTTTTGCAGTACTCTTATAGCCTTTTAAAATTATATGAACTTTGATACCAGAATTTATTAATTTTTGTGCAAGTGAAATTACTGTAGGTGTTTTGCCTGCACCTCCAGCAACAACATTACCTATTTTAATAATAGGTATAAGAAATTTATGTTTTTTTTTAGTATTTAAAATACTAGCTAATTGCCATAAAAAAGATAAAGGAATTAACAATATTGATACAATACTATTTTTATTGTTCCAAAATTTAGGTGTTTTCAAAATTAGGCTCCATTATCTTTTTAAATATGGTTGAAGTTTATTTAATAATATAGAACTAGGGCTAGGAATATTAGTTATAATTTTATGAGCGGTATCCGCCATTTTTTTAATTTTTTCTTTATTTTTCATTAGCCTGTTAATTTCATTATTTAATTCATCAATATTATTTATTTGAATTGCTGCATTTTCTTTTAGTAGCATCTCTGATGTATTTGTATGGTTACTTACATCCGGCCCATAAATTATTGCACATTTTTCTATTGCGGGTTCTATTAAATTGTGACCTCCTTTATTAGATAAGCTCCCACCAACAAAACATATGTCCGCAATTTTCATAAAACTCCCTAACTCTCCTATAGTATCTGCAATATAGATTTCCGTATTATAATCTGGTGATTGATTGTGACTACGTATTTTTGTTTTAAGTTTATAAGTATTAGCTAAGGAAATTAAATTTTGAATCATTTTCGGATGTCTTGGAACAATTATTGTTAACAGCCCTATATCAATTTTTTTTGCTTTAATATGAGAGAAAATAGCTGCTTGATCTTCAATATTATCATGTATGCTTGCAAAAAGTAGGATCTGTCTTTTACCTACTATTAATTCTATTTTTTCTTCTTCTTTTTTCTGCATATGATTGGCTGTCACTGCATTTTTTAAATTTATATTTGATATAATATTTTTGCCTCCTAGCATTTTATAGCGACTTCCATTTTTAAAATCTTGAGAAACTATTAGAGAAAATTTATTATATATATATTTAGATAAAGCATTAATAAAAAGCCACTTCTTATAAGATTTTTCTGACATTCTTCCTTGTAATAATATTACAGGAATCTTTTTCATATAACTTCTCATTATTAGATGAGGCCATATTTCTGACTCTATGAGTATTAATGAGTTGGGCTTCCAATGATCTATAAAAATTTTTATACATAAAGGGTGATCAATAGGTGTGAACTGATGGATTATATTTTTATTATTTATATTCTTTATAATAATTTTTATATGTATTGCGCTTGTAACTGTTACAGTGGTAATTAAAATTTTTAAGTCTTGTTTAAGTAAAGCTTTAATTAAAGGTATGGTTGACCTTAATTCTCCTACACTAGCTGCATTTATCCAGATTAAGTTTCCTTTTGGTTTTGTGGTTTTAGAAAACCCTATTCTTTCATTTATTCTACTAAATTTTTCTTTACCTTTTATAATCCTATAAATAAATATAAAAGGTAGAAAAGGTGTAAGAATTAACCATATTAGAAAGTATATTTTGATTAGGAGGACTGCTAACACGATAAATGTCTTCCTTCTATTATAAATTTAATTTTGTTATAATCCGGCTACTATCATCTTATCTATCATAATGGTAGGAGCATCAATGCCAGTAATTAATTTTAAATCTGATGCAGGAGTAAGCATTTTATACATATCTATTATATTTCCGGCTATTGTAACTTCGCTTACAGGATAAGTTTTTTCTCCTTTTTCTATCCAAAACCCAGTAGCTCCTCTACTATAATCCCCAGTAACTTGATTAAAAGACATTCCCATCATTTCTGTCACATAAAAACCTTCTTGTATTGATTCGATGAGTTCTATATTTGTAGTATCTCCTGGTGCTAAATATAAATTAGATACTCCACTGCTATGCCCAGTAGATTTTAGCTTTAACTGTCTAGCAGATTGAGAACTTAGTAGCCAAGATTTGAGTTTTCCATTTTCTACAAGTTTTATTTTTTTTGAATTTATACCTTCTCCATCAAAAGTTCTTGACCCTAGCCCGCGTAATATATGTGGGTCATCAATAATTTGAATATTATCTTTGAATATATCTTTTCCCATTTTATTTTTTAGAAAAGATGTTCCTCTCGCAATAGCTTGTCCTGAAATGCCACCAGTAAATAATGTTAGTAGACTTCCTGATACCCTTGGGTCAAAAATTATAGGTACAGAATTACTTTTAACTTTTTTAGGGTTTAAGCGTGCGACAGCTCTATCAGCTGCAATTTTACCAATTATTTTTGGAGCCTCTAAGTCCACATTATGTACTTTGGACTGATATTCATAATCTCTTTCCATTTTTGTGCCATGACCTGCAATAACAGATATTCCAGTGGAATAGTTAGTTTTTTCCTTAAAATTATAGAATCCATCAGAGGTAGCTAAGAAAAATTTGTTTTTTGAATACGATGAGGAAGCTCCTTCAGAGTTTGTAATACCTTTAATATTTAATGCATTTTCTTCAGTCTCGATAGAGCTATTCAGTAAATCATTATTATCCATAATATAATTATCAACCAAATCCAAATCCAAATCACCCTTGTAAAGCATATTTTTATCTGCTAATCCGCAAAATTCATTCTCTGGTATAGCCTGTATCATAGACATAGCTGTTTCTACTAGTGCTTTCAATGCATCTTTATTAAAATTTGTGCTTGATAAGGTTACTCTTCTTTTGTTATCAATTAATTCTAATCCAATACTTTTAGACTCATTTCTTTCCACACTTTCAAGTTTTCCAAGTCTAGTAGCCACATTAATTGAAGTGTTTTCATTTCCCATTACTGCAGCACTTTCAGCGCCTAATTTTTTAGCAGTATCAAGTAATAAACTTAAGCTATTTTCTATTGAATTGCTCATTATTTTAATTCTATTAAAATATCATTATTATATAATATCATTTCACATTCACAGCTATTCTCAATTTTATTAGCTTTTCTCATTCTTTCGCAACCTTCAAGGGAAGCTTTCTTTGCGATCTTTAGATCATATAAACTAAAGCCAAAGCCAAGTGCAGTAAAAATACCTTTTTCAATAAATTTTTTGTCTAAGTCTTGCCATGGAATACAAGCTGCACCAGATTTGTTTTCATCAAGCGTATCATAGTTAATATTCCAATATTGCAGGGACCTTTGAAATATTAATACAATATCTTTTTCAGATATAGAACTTTCTGCATAGGAAGAATTCTTAATGCTTACACTTAAACTTAATACATATAAAGATATGAATAATATTTTTAACATAAAGATGTCCTTAAAATTTTAATTAAAATTCTATTTATTATATAGTCCAGGTTTGACCTTTTTTCATTATTTTACTTAGATTATTCTTATGTGTTTTTAACTTATTTATATAATTAGAATCTAACGTTGGTTTTTTTATGCGATAGATTATTCCAAGGGCCACAGGCATAGTGCTTTGATCCATTTGGCTTAGTAGATAAGCAATGGTTTTATTTTTTATATCATGGATTAGGACTCGTGTTATATGTTCTTGATTTTTACTCAAGTCTACAGTTTCTAATGCCGAATAATTACTATTTATAGCTAGTCCTTTAGAATTATCTTCTCCAAACAACATTGGTTTTCCATCTTCAAGATGAATTTGTTTTTCTATTGCAACAGACTTATCAGTAAATGATTTAAAAACATCATCATTATATACTATACAATTTTGATAGATTTCTACTAAAGATGTCCCTATATGTTTTTGTGCTTCGCTTAATGTAGGAACTAATTGCTTAATAGCCGTATCTACTCCTCTTGCCACAAAGGTAGCTCCAGAACTTAAAGCTAATTCACATGCAGATACGGGTGATTCTACCGAGCCATTAAGGGTAGTTGGAGATACTGTTCCAGTTCTTGATGTAGGAGAGGCTTGACCTTTTGTTAAACCATAAATCTCATTATTGAATAATAAGATCTGGCAATTTAAATTTCTCCTTAAAACATGGATAAAATGATTGCCTCCAATTGATAGCGAATCTCCATCTCCTGTAATTATCCAGACATCTAATTCAGGATTAGTAATTTTTATACCTGTTGCGAAAGCAGGTGCTCTTCCATGAATAGTGTGAAAACCATATGTTGCCATATAATACGGTAATCTTGATGCACATCCTATTCCTGATACAAATACTGTATTTTTTGTATCCGATTGGTTGTCAGCTAATGTTTTTCTTACGGCATTTAAAATTGCATAATCACCGCACCCAGGACACCAACGTACTTCCTGATCAGAAGCATAATCAGCAGGTTTAAGTTGAGACGGTTTTTCATTAATACCCATATTATTTTCCTAATTGTTTTATTGCTGTAAATTTTGCTATTAAATCTAAAACTCTAAAAGGTTTACCAGAAACTTGAGTTATAGATTTAGCGTTTGGAGTAATATCTACTTTAAGTAAATTAACTAATTGTCCATTATTCATTTCTACAACCACTACATGTTTAAATTGTGAGGCTATAGTTTTTAAATTTTCTGTTAATGGCCATAGGCAAGATAATTGTATGTGAGCTATTTTCATGCCATTTTTTGAAAGAGTATTCTGGGCTTCTGATATAGGACCGTTTGTAGATCCCCAGCCTATTATTAGAATTTCTCCTTTTTTAGGCCCTGTAATAATAATATCATTTAACTCTTTTTTCACGTTTTGAATTTTTTGGTATCTTAAAGCTGTAATTTTTGCATGATTCTCAGGGTCATAACTAATATTACCTGTTAAGGAATCTTTTTCTAGACCACCAATTCTATGTTCCATGCCTTTAGTTCCTGGAATAACCCATTTTCTTGCAAGCGTATTAGAATCTCTTTCAAAGGGCATAAAATTTTCCTGAGTTTTTCCAAAAGATACAGGAAATTCTTTAATCTTTGATAAATTAGGTATTAGCCATGGTTCGGATGCATTTGTCAAATACGCATCAGAAAGTATCATAACTGGTGTCATGTATTTAATAGCTATTAGGATGGCTTTCTGTGCAATTTCGAAACAATGTGATGGGCTTTTGGGAGCTAATACAACTAGTGGAGCTTCACCATGCCTCCCATAAACAGCTTGCATTAAATCAGACTGTTCAGCTCTAGTAGGTAAGCCTGTAGAGGGTCCTGCTCTTTGACTATTAATAATAATTAAAGGCAATTCTATAGATACTGCTAGACCTATTGCTTCAGCTTTTAAAGAAATACCTGGCCCAGAGCTAGAAGTAACTCCTAAACCACCAGCATAAGAGACCCCTATAGCAGCACAACAAGCTGCAATTTCATCTTCAGCTTGATAGATATTTATTCCTTCTAATTCGTAATTAGCTAAGTAATGCATTATAGGAGATGCAGGTGTAATGGGATATGAACATAATGTCATATTTAATTTTGCTTTATTAGCCCCGGTAGCTAGTCCGAATGCAAGAGATTCTGCTCCTGTAATAGCTCTCCATTTTCCAGGAACAGGTTTTACATTTGGAATAACTTTTCTTAATATATCTTCAGATATCTCTGTAATTTCAGCATGATGATGACCAGCATTTAGTGCGGCAACGTTAGCTTTGGTTAATACATTATCCTTGCCAAATTTATTTTCTAGCCACTTAATTGTTTCTTTCGTACTTTTAGAGAAAAGCCAAAGAATCAAGCCTAATGCCCACATATTTCTACATCTGAGCCCATCTTTTTTGCCTAGCCCAAATTCTTTTATTGCTTCTAATGTCAAATGAGATATGTCTGCAGATATTAACTGTAAACCAGCTAATGAATTATTTTCTAATGGGTTATCTTTATAACCAGCTTTTTTAATACCCCTATCACTAAAGCTACTACTATCTATTATTATTAGCCCCCCTGGAATAACTTCTTTAATATTCACCTTTAATGCAGCAGGGTTCATGGCTACTAATATATCTGCATGATCACCAGAACTCGCTATAAGTCCTTCCCCAAATCTTACTTGAAATGAGGATACACCATAAGTTGTTCCAGCTGGCGCCCTAATTTCTGCAGGATAGTCAGGAAAAGTTGCTAATCCCATACCTGTAATGGCAGCTTCAAAAGTTAACCTTCCTCCTGTAAGTTGCATACCATCTCCAGAATCCCCTGCAAACCTTACAGTAGTTGACCAATCTTCCTCGATATTGTTATTAATTTTTGAAGGGCTACCGTCCAAATTAATTCTCTTTTGTTAGTATTCTAATTTATGCATAAGACTATATTATTTTTAAGGATATGAATAACAAAAAACAATAAGAATTTTATTTTTTATAAGATGGTTGGGGCGCCTGGATTCGAACCAGGGATACCGATACCAAAAACCGGTGCCTTACCGCTTGGCTACGCCCCAATGTTTTTTCTTATAGAAAAGATATTTAGCGTTAGAATGGTTTTTGCGCAAGTATAACTATTAAAAATATTCATAATTTATAGTTCTACTAATTGACACTTATTATATTTAATGCTTAAAACACCTTATTATGACAGCAAAAATTATAGATGGAAAAGCATTAGCCACTAAAGTTAGAAACGAAGTTAGTAAAGCTGTATTAGAATTAAATAAAAAAGGTATAACTCCTGGTTTAGCTACAGTTATTGTTGGTAATGATGCTGCTAGCTCTATATATGTTACAAATAAAGGAAAATCAGCAAAAGAAGTCGGTATTAAATCATTACAATACTCACTTGCAGAATCAGTATCAGAAAATGAGCTTTTAAAACTTATTAATGAACTTAATCTTAATAAAGATGTTGATGGGATCTTAGTGCAGTTGCCGTTGCCTAAACAAATTAATTCAGAAGTAATATTAGATTCTATTAAACCTAGTAAGGACGTAGATGGATTCAATATATTTAATGCGGGTAATATTTATTTAAATAGAGAGGGTGTAATACCTTGCACACCTTTAGGTTGCTTAATTATGTTGAGAAGTATTCAAAAATCATTAAAGGGAATGAATGCTGTTATTATTGGAAGAAGTAACATAGTAGGTAAACCCATGGCACAATTATTATTAAATGAAGATTGTACAGTAACAACTGTTCATTCTAAATCTAATAATATCCAAAGAATAGTTAAAGAGGCGGACATTATCATAGCTGCTGTAGGTATTCCAAATTTAGTTAAAGCAAGTTGGGTAAAAAAAGGAGCAATAGTAATTGATGTAGGTATAAATAGAATTAATTATAAGGATAAAACTAAATTAGTAGGAGATGTAGATTTTAAAGAAGTTCAAGCTTTGGCTTCATATATAACTCCAGTACCAGGTGGAGTTGGCCCCATGACTATTGCTTGCCTCCTAATGAATACTGTATTTCAATGTTCAAGAAAAAATAATCTTTCTTTACCAGAAAATTTAAAAAATTTATATTAAATTATAATAGAGGAACTTTTTACCCACCATTTAGGTCGAATACATCTAATTTTATTCTCTGCCTTTTTTGCAAGAATTTTATTTTTAAAAAGTCCAAAACATGTTGCACCGCTTCCTGACATTCCAAAATATTTAATACCACTTTGTAAAGATAAAAGTTTTTGTGCTATAATAATTGAATATTCTATATTTTCTGAAGTAGATTTTAGGTTATTAATTCCTATTTTAGGACAATTTTTCTTTATATTGATAATTTTTGTAAGATGAGAATGTCTGTACCAATTATTAAAGACTAATTTAGTAGATATGGGCTTATTTGGTGTTACTAAAATAATATAATTATTATGAACAATAGTTTTTTTTAAATTAATAGGCAATTTAGCAATTTTTTCACCTATACTTTTTATATTTAACGAAGAAGAATGTAAACAAACTGGAATGTCTGCACCTAACTTTTTTGCTATTTCTATTTGTGTATTTTTGTCAAATATACTTTTGTTAATGTTAAATACTTTTATTAATTTTCTAAGTGTGGCAGCGGCATCTGCAGAACCTCCTCCTATTCCTGAGGCTATAGGTAATTTTTTATTTAAGCTTATTATTATATCAGAACTAATATTATATTTTTTCATAAAATATAAAGCTGTTTTATACACAATATTTTGCTTTGGGTGGCGAGCTAATTTGTTTCCAAATGGGCCATTTATTTTTAAATCTATAATTCTATTATTTGTTTTTAATACTTTAATGCTGATTAAATCATATATATTTGCAAATACTATATCTGAGTTTAAGTTATGATATCCATCATCTCTTTTATTTATAATATTTAAAGAAAGGTTAATCTTAGCAAATGCTTTTTCATTATTTAAGTTTTGCATAGTTAAATAGGTTTAGAGGATGCATTTGTTCCCGCTTTAGGAATTATTATTCCTTCAATTTTCTTTTTGATTATATTTATCATCTTATCCGTAGGTTCAAATTCTAGTGCTCGCTTCCATTGAAATACTGCTTCTAGTTTTCTTCCTGAATAGAATAATGCATCGCCAAGGTGATCAATAATTATTGAGTCACTTTCTAATTCAACCGCTTTTTCTAAATTTATTACAGCTTCTTCATATTTACCTGTTTGATAAAAAGCCCATCCTAAACTATCTATTATATAGCCATCATTAGGTCTTTGATCCGCTGCTTTTAAAATCATATCCATGGCCTTATTAATATTTATACCTTGATCTATCCATGAATACCCTAAATAGTTTAAAACTTGGGGATTAGCAGGAACAAATTTTAAGGCCAATAAAAATTGTTTTTCTGCTCTTTTCCATTTTTTGCCTCTTTCTAAGGCAATACCACTTGAATAAAAAAGAGGCCAATGTCTAAACTCAATTTTTTCGATTTTACTAAATATTAAATCATAATATTCAATAGCTTTATCAAAATTATCTGCTTTGTAAAATAACTCAGCGATAGTACGGTTAAAATTAATATTATCAGGATATAGTTTAGTATATTCATGTAATATTTTAAAAGCATTATCTATGCCATCTATGTCAAAAATAGTTTCAGCATATGCAATTTTAGCATCATGGGATATATAAGAATGCTCTTTAACATTTTTAAAATATTGAATTGCTCTTTTATGATCTTTAATGGATTTGAATATTCGTCCTAAAAGATATGATGTATTATTTAGATTAGGTGACAGATATAATGAAATTTGTGCATATATTAAAGCCTGTCTATCAAGTCCTTCATTAAATAATATTTCGGCACTATTTAAAAAGGTTTCTGCTATACCTTCCTTGACGTTCGTAATCAAATTTTTATTAGGAAGTATAGTACTATTTTTTAATAAATATAATTCATTGCTATAAGGAGCAGTTTTCTCAAGCTTAGTTATAGTATTCTCAAATAATTCTTTATTTTTATTTTTGTTAAAAAATAAGGCCGCCGCAAGATAAACTTGTGCGTTAGCATTATTAGATTTATTTACTATATTGCTATAATTAATTTTAGCAGCTTCATTATCTCCAGTAAATTCATTAATTAATGCTGAATGATAATCATATAGTGGTTCTAAAACGCCCCTTTCTGCTTGGTTTTTTATTATTTTAAGTCCGCCTATTTGTTTATTAGATCCTGCTGCTGCCCAGGTCTGAAGTATAGGAAGAATATAAGTGTCTATGCCCTTAGGCGAAATTTTTAAGAGTATATCAAGAGCCTGATTAATATTACCTGAATTAAGGTTATCCAATACTTTAACATATTGAGCTAATGTTATCTCTGGTACATCTTTAGATATTTTGATTCCAATAGGAATAGCTTCTTTAACTTGACCATTAGCTAATAACGCTTCTATTGCAATTATACCTAATCCACTAGATTCAGTATTTTGATTGTACGAATATTGCGCATAGTAAGCTGCGTTATCTATATCTGTTATAGATCTCGCAATTTTGCTGCTAAGGAAAGAACCAACTAGGTTGGGCTTCCAGTCTTTGGCTAAGACTTGGCTTTGAAAAAAAATAAATAATAAAATATACAGAATTTTTTTAAAAACCATAAAATAAGCTCCCTAATGTTTTAATTATATCTAAACTATACTAAATTATATATAATATGGATTGTATTTTTTAAATTTTATTATTATTATAAATTTTATTTATCATTATATAAACTTGACGATCTAATTATTTAGAGGCAATAAGTTATTTATTATTAAAAATTTTAAAAATAAATGAAGGAAATTAAGTGGCTATTACAAAAAATAATCCTTTAGCTAGAGTCGCAAAGCAAAAAGATAAAACTTTTAATGGTAAGGTTGCCAAGCCTGTAAAATATATTGGTTCGTGGCTAGGTCATGGCAATTATATTGCGGCTCAAGATGAAGCAGGGAAATTAATTAAAGATAGTGAAGGTAGGCCAATTCCATATGGATCTATTTAATTTAAATTAACACTAGATGTCAGAACAACTGAACAATACGTTATATGTAGAGGCTATTAAATGGCTTAGTGATATGGGCTGTGATGAGTCTGTTAATGTTGATAAAAGAACTTTTCATGGGCTAAGGTTAAAAAATGATGTTGGTAAAGTTTTTTCATTTAATGAGCCTAAAATAAATAAATTTAATTTAGATCACATTAATAATATTACCGACTTATATAAGTATGTAAGTTTGTATTTTAAATCAAATAATAATATTTTAAATTCTGATTTCGTATTTTTTGATGGTTACGAGGCCGCTGATTTAATGATTATAGGTGATAAACCTGACAGCACCGACATTAAAATAGGAAAACCTTTTCAGGGGGAAGCCGGTAATTTGTTAAATGCTATGCTTAAAGCCATAGGTTATTTCAGAGAAAATACTTATTTTACTAATATAAATTGTTACAATTTAGATGTTGAAATTGATATATCATTGCAAATAGTAAGCAAACAAATTGCAATTGTTAAGCCAAAAATAATTATAATGTTTGGTGCTGAAGCTACTAAATGTTTGACTAAAATAGATAAGGGTTTTTTAAATACTAGAGGGCAATGGTTTGATATAGATAACATAGGCATGTCTTCAGTTATATCTTGTATTTCTATGTTTCATCCTCGATATATCTTAGCTCACCCTAAGAGTAAAAAGGAAAGCTGGATAGATCTTAAATCGGTAAGAGAAAAATTATCTTGATTAATGATATATTTTTTTATAAAATATAAAGCTGTTTTATACACACTTATGAAAAACAGTTAAAATTTTTGGTATATTCTATGCTTATAGTTATTAGTTTATTATTTAATATAAAAAGAGTGATTATTTTAATTTTTGTTATATTAAGTGTAATTTATAATAATGGAATTTATGCTGGTGAGTTAAGTCATAATGAGAGTAAATATTTTCATTCTTTGCTGATAGAGGCTGAAAAAAATATAGATAATGATATTTTTCTTAGTATGGAAGATAAAGAAAGATATATTGACATTTATAGTTTACAAAAATTAGGAAAATGGAAAGAAGCTGAAAAAGTAATTAATTTATTAGATAATAAAATTCTTTTGGGTCATGTAAATTATCAAAAGCTTATGCATCCTACAAAATATAGGTCTAATTATAAAGAACTAAAAGAGTGGCTTGTTTTATACTCAGATCATCCTATGTCTGATAGAATATGGAAATTATCAGAAAGGAGGAAGCTTAAAGAGACTAAATCTATAAAAAAACCAGAAAAATTAGTTAGGCTTGCGGGTTTTGGAATAGATTATGAAAGTATTACTTCATTAGAAAATTTTATTATTCCAAAAATATATTATTCTTTGTATAAAAGTATCAGAAGTTTGGTAAAAAGGGGAAGGCCAACTAACGCCCTAAAAGAAATACGTAATAAAGATTTGCCAGCATATATAGTGGATGATTTAAAAGGCATTATATCTGCTGGTTATTATGCTGTAGGTAAAGATAAGTTGTCTATGAAATTAGCAATTAATGCAGCTAGTCGTTCTGGAATAGATAATCCTAAATTATTTTGGAGGGCAGGTTTAGCTGCTTTTAGACTAAATAAGAAAGACGTAGCACTTAAAAATTTCTTAAAATTAACCAAAATTAAAAAAGATATTTGGTTGAAATCAGCAGGAGCATACTGGGCTGCTAAAATTTATTTAGAGAATGACAATCAATCAGCGGCAAAAAATAATTTTATTATTGCATCTAAGCAATTAAATACTTTTTATGGCCAATTAGCTATAGAATATTTAGGTTACAAAGAAAATTTTTCATGGAAAATAGATAAACAAGGCAGTTTTTTTGATCTAAATATTTTAAACAATATGCATGTAAAACGTGCTATTGCTTTATCAAGTATTGGTAGGTATGGTGAAGCTGATCAGGAGATTCGCTTTGTATATGGAATTCTAGGAAAGAATAAAATTTATGAGTTATTAGAGTTAACTAATTATTTAAATTTACCAGCTGTACAATTAAGATTAGGGGATAAATTATTTCAAACAGGAGCCGTAAATTATTTGGCTTTATATCCTTCTCCAAAATGGTTCAGGACGAAACTTAAGAAAATTGACGAAGTATTTTTATGGTCATTAATAAGAAAAGAATCCAGTTTTTATCTAAAAGCTAAAAGCCCTAGAGGAGCTAGGGGTGTAATGCAATTAATGCCTAGTACAGCTAGAATTGTTGCAGGAGACCGATCTATTAGAGGGTCTAATTTATGGAAACTATATGAGTTGGATTATAATATATATATAGGACAAGATTTATTATTACGGTTAATGGGTTCAGAGGAAATATCAGATTCATTAGTACCTTTACTAATGTCTTGGAATGCAGGACCTACTAAATTTAAAAAATGGAATGAGAAAATTAAGATACATACTGATCCTTTATTATATATAGAAAGTATTCCAAGCTATGAAACAAGATGGTTTGTAAAGACAGTTTTAAAAAATATTTGGATTTATAGAGATAAATTTCAACAAGATAAGCCGAGTCGTAAGGCATTAAGTGACAATTTTTGGCCAAAGTATGTAAACTTAAGTTTTTAAAGGGAGCAAATGATGCTTGGAATAGATAAAGAAAGAATTTTCAAATCTGTTAACATTGCAATAGTAACTATTTCAGATACCCGTACTTTAGATGATGATAAATCAGGTGCTACTTTAGAAAAAAGAATAATAAATGCTGGTCATAATGTAGGGGGTCGCTTTTTAGTTAAAGATAATGTTATTGAAATAAAAGCAAAGTTGAATGATCTTATAAATAATTTAAATATTGATGTAATAATAACTACTGGTGGAACAGGAATTACAGGAAGAGATTTAACCCCTGAAGTTTTTTCTGAAGTTTTAGAAAAAGAAATACCAGGCTTTGGAGAGTTATTTAGATGGTTGAGTTATAAAAAAATTGCTACGTCTACTATTCAATCTAGAGCTATGGCTGGAGTTGCAAAAGGAACCTATTTATTTTCCTTACCGGGTTCAGTAGGTGCATGCAAAGATGCTTGGGATGATATTTTAGTACATCAATTAGACTATCGTCATAGGCCATGTAATTTAGTTGAATTAATGCCTAGATTAAGAGAACACGAAGAAAACCAATAATATCTACAAATACTGGAGTGATTGTGGTGGTAACTTTCCTAACACAACCATTTCATCTATCAAATTTTTGACAATGATGCTCCTAGTCCTGTAGAAGATGTTAAAGAAGATTTATGGAATTAGTATAGCTTCATTATATTTTATTCTTATTCATTCCTTCTTTTATTTTATCTATTTTTAACTACAATAACTTGTTAATTTGGGTTCTGCACTAATGGAACAAATCGAACATCTATTAATTCTTTTTCTTCTATAAGTTCGCTATGAAAGTTATTTTTCCCAGATAAGAGACATAACGTCTTGGTAAGTAGAACTAGTTTTGTTCCATTGTTCTTGTTAATTGGAATTATCATTTTACCTTTGTTTTTTAATTGATTTATAAGATTTTGTGGAACCATATTCGTTGCTGCTGCTACAATTATACGATCATATGGTGCAAATTTCCTCCAGCCATAATAACCATTACCAATTTTACATTGAATGTTACTATACTTCTTAAGCTTTTTATAGGTTTCTATTGCTAACTCTTTAATTATTTCAACAGTATAAACCTCACGAGCTAATTTTGATAATACAGCACTTTGATATCCAGAACCCATGCCAATTTCTAATACTCTATGTAATGGTTTTAAATCAAGCAATTCAGTCATATATGCAACAACAAATGGTTGTGAAATGGTTTGCCCATGACCTATAGGAAGAGCACAGTCTGCGTAGGCGTTTTCTTTAACAAAATGATGTCTTGGTACTTGTCTTATTGCACGAATCACTTGAGGATGAATTTTTTTGTTTTCTAAACAAGTAGAGGCATAGTCATTAATAACTTGAATCATTGAATCTAATTTTTTCATACCCCAATCCTAACACCAGCTATTTCATCTATCAAATCTTGCTGGAGGTGTAGTTATTGGAGCATTTCTATTTGGAGTTATTGCAAAAATAAGAAACCTTTGTGTTACTTAAACCAAAAAAGGTGATTGTTGCATTATACTGTAGAGTAGAAGCCAAATTCTTACACATACTACACAAGACCACCAAATGCTTTTAGTAGTAGTTTTGCATTACGAATTAATATAGTTTTTTAAATTTATATTTTCAGTTGTATAGATTTCAATTAATCTTTTTACAACGTCACCTATTGAGACGATTCCTACTAATTTATTTCTTTTAAGAATTGGAACATGACGAATTTTATGC
>DQLC01000109.1 GCA_015660425.1 Alphaproteobacteria bacterium | reverse complement strand
CTCAGTAAGAATTCAATAATTTTACTAGGTAGCCTTGTAGAAACTTTTTGGGTAAATAGAGGGGATAAAGTTCAAATTAATATAAGTGGAATGGGCAGTGTATCTGTTAAATTTGAATAACTTATTGGAAGATAGATGTTAAAAGTTTTTTATTATTTATTCTTATTTGCAATTAGCATGGTTTCACTAATTGCAATAATTTCTATTTCTATTTTATGGAAATATGGAAATGATTTACCAGATTATAGACAATTACAATCTTATAAGACAAAAGCTATGTCTAGATTATATTCTAGTGATGATAATATCATTCAAGAATATGCAAAAGAAAAAAGAGTTTTTATACCATATGATGCTATCCCAGAGTTATTAATAAATGCTTTTATAGTAACAGAAGATAAAAACTTTTTTAATCATGATGGTCTAGATTTTAAAGGCATATCAAGAGCAGCTATAATAAATTTTAATCACCTAATAACAGGTAAAAGATTAGTTGGAGCATCTACTATCACACAACAAGTAGCAAAAAATTTTTTACTAACAAATGAAGTCACATTTGATAGAAAAATAAAAGAAGCGTTGTTAGCACTTCGTATAGAAAGAACATTATCAAAAGAAAAAATATTAGAGTTATATTTAAATGAAATATTTTTAGGCTTCCGGTCATATGGTATTGTAGTTGCATCTCAAAATTATTTTAATAAGTCAATTGAAGAGTTGGATATTTCTGAAATTGCTTTTTTAGCAGGTCTACCAAAAGCTCCCAATAACTATCATCCTATTAGAAAGTATAATGCTGCAGTTAATAGAAGAAACTATGTTTTAACTAGATTGTTTGAAGAAGGTATAATTAGTAAGGCTGATTTATCTATAGCATTACAAAGCAAAATTAATGTAGCAAAAAATAATAATAAAAAACATATAAAGGCAGATTATTTTTCTGAAGAAGTTAGAAAAATTATTATAAAAAAATACAGTGAAAATTCATTATATACTGAAGGTTTATATGTTTTAACTACTTTAGATGAAGAATTACAGTATGCAGCTGAAGAAAGTCTAAGGGAAGGTTTGGAAGAATATGATAGAAGACAGGGGTGGAGAGGGAAAGTAGGTAATATAAAATCATCTGAACTAGGGAAGGACTGGTTAGAAAAATTTACTGCATCTACTCTACAAGATAAGAATAATATTTTATATGCCGTAGTTTTAGGTATTAATGATGAAGATATAAATATTGGTTTTTTAAATGGAGAGATAGGAAAGATAGATATTATAGAATCATCATGGGTTATTAATTCAAATAGAAATAAAGTTGTCACTATAGATAGTTATAAAAAAAATATATTAAACCTTGGTGATATTATAATTGTAAAAAAGTCTTTAAACTATAATATTGATGATAAATTATATACAATACATCAAATACCTAAAGCTAATGGAGCTATAATTGCTTTAGATGCTTTTACAGGCAATGTATTAGCTTTAGTGGGGGGGTATAATTTTGTTGATAATAAATTTAATAGGGTTACACAAGCAAAACGACAAGCTGGTTCTGCATTTAAACCTTTTGTTTATTTAGCTGCATTAGAACAAGGTCTAACACCTTCTTCTTTAATATTAGATTCTCCATTAGTGATTGATCAAGGGCCAGGTCTTTCGGAGTGGATACCAAAAAATTACTCAGGTTCATATTCTGGGTTGAGTACACTAAGAACAGGATTAGAAAAATCTAAAAATGTAATGACAGTTAGATTAGCTAATATTATTGGTATAGAAAAGATTGTTGAAATTAGTAATAGATTTAACATAGGTAATTATCCTAAGCAGCTTGCTACTGCACTTGGGGCCGGAGAAACAACTTTGCTAAATTTAACAGCGGCATATGCAAGTTTTGTAAATGGTGGTAAACTTATTACGCCCAATTTTATTGAGACTATACATGATAGATATGGAAAAATTTCTTTTTCAAGAGATAGTAGAGAATGTACATATTGTAATAATGAATTTTCAGGTAATAAAATATTTAATAAATCAGAAAATTTTATCAAAGCTACTAATAATGAAAATGCATTCCAGATGGCATGGATGTTAAAGGGTGTTATAAAAAATGGTACTGGTAAGTCTCTAAAAAATATTGATAACTATATAGGAGGTAAAACAGGTACTACTAATGACAATAAGGATGCTTGGTTTATAGGTTTTTCCTCAAATTTAGTGGTAGGTGTATTTGTTGGGCATGATTTACCTAGTTCTCTTGGTGATAAAGAAACTGGCGGTAAAGTTTCTGCTCCTATATGGGGTAATTTTATGAAAAAAGCATTACTTAAATACCCATCTAGCCCTTTTAACATACCAACAAATATTGAAATGGTAAAAGTAGATTCTTTATCAGGGTTATTAGCTAATAGTGATAGCAGTAAAATTATATATGAAGCATTTATATCTGGCAGCGCCCCTAAAACTTATAAAATTAAGCCAAGTGGCGATACTAAAAATTTAAAACCACTAGATGGAAAAATATACTAGATAATGATATAGGAGTAATGTAATGAATGCTGAAATTTCTAATATAATTAAAAAAATTTATACTTCTATGAATTCTATTCGGAGGCATCTTTGACCCCGAAAATTCAGTAATCAAATTAAAAGAACTAAATAAGTTAGTTGAGGCTCCTAATTTATGGGATGATCAAATATCAGCACAACAGTTAATGAAAGATAGGACATATCTTGAGGATAGACTTACAAATTATCAGGAATTAGAATTTGATATAAAAGATAATATTTCTATTTTAGAATTAGCTGATGCAGAAAATGATAATGATTTATTGGAAGAGGGTAAAAATAAATTAGAAGAGCTGTATATATCTATAAAAAAAATAGAATTAGAAACATTATTGTCAGGTGAGGCTGATATAAATGATTGTTTCTTAGAAATAAATGCAGGAGCTGGTGGCACTGAAAGTCAAGATTGGGCTCAAATGATATTAAGAATGTATTCAAGATGGGCAGAAAAACAGCATTATAAAATATCTATTATGGATGAAAACCAAGGTGATGAAGTTGGTATTAAATCCATATGCATAAGAATTAGTGGGATCAATGCATATGGATGGTTAAAAACTGAATCTGGTGTGCATAGACTAGTCAGAATATCTCCTTTTGACTCACAAAATAGAAGACATACTTCATTTGCAAGTGTCTGGGTTTATCCAGTTGTAGATGATAATATAGAAATAAATATAGATGAAAAAGATTTAAGAATTGATACTTATAGGGCATCAGGTGCAGGTGGGCAGCATGTAAATAGAACTGATAGTGCAGTAAGAATTACTCATATTCCAACAAATACTGTTGTTCAATGTCAAAATCATAGATCCCAACATCAAAATAAAGCGGAAGTATATAAAATGCTCAGAGCTAAATTATATGAATTAGCACTTAGTAAAAAAGAAAAAGAAAAAAATGAAACTGAATCTAATAAAACAGAAATAGGTTGGGGTCATCAAATCAGATCATATGTTTTACAACCTTATCAATTAGTTAAGGATCTACGAACTAATAAAGAAAGCTCTAACTTTCAAGCTATATTAGATGGAGAAATAGATATGTTTCTTGAAGAGTCACTAGCAAATAAACTACTATAATTTACATATTTAGCATTTCTTTTGAAATTTTAATTACTTCATCAATATGACCTTTAACTTTTACTTTATGCCATATTTTAAAAATTATATTATCTGCTGATACTAAAAAAGTAGATCTTTCAATTCCCATATATTTTCTACCATACATAGATTTCTCGACCCAAACCCCAAATTTTTCGCAAACTTCTCCAGATATATCAGAACCTAAAATAATATTTAAATTATGTTTTAAAATAAATTTATCGTGCTTATCTATAGTATCCTTGGACACACCAATTACTGTAATATTATTTTTATTAAAAAAATCAGTATTAGCAGAAAATTCTATAGCTTCTTTAGTACAGCCTGGCGTATCATCTTTAGGATAAAAATAAACTATATATGGTCCATTTAGTTTAGCAGTATTAATATGTGAACCACCATCTCTAGGAATATTTAAGGAAGGTGCTATCATATTTTTAGATAAATCAGACATTTTACTCCATATATTTACTTATAATATATATTAGTAATATTTTAATATTAAGACAAAGAAAAGCTATAAATTTAATATAAAGAGTTTTAAGTGATTCAAAAATATATTTTTAAAGTTATACGTAATATATTAATTATTTAGCAAAGGGTAAGTGGGATGATTCTTATATTGAAGTTAACCCTTTATCTGCACACATACCTAGTATAATTAGAAATATATTTGATTATTAAGACTTATTTTATTTTTATTAATATATGTTTTTTCTTACCAACAGATAACTTTATTTGATTTTTATTTTCAAAATTGTATTTAGTAATTTTCGTATTTTCATCAGTAACTACAATATTATTTATCTTTACTCCAGCTCCTCTTATTAATCTTCTAGCTTCACCTTTACTAATAGCTAAATAATTATTATCTATCATGCTTTCTAGTAGGGGCACGCCAGTATTAAGCTGAGAAATATTATAATAAATTATTGGTAAATTTTGTTCTTGCCCAATATTCTCAAATATACTTTTTGCGGTATTTAAAGCTTTATTTTTTTCCTCTTCTCCATGTAACAAAGTTGTGGCAGCATTAGCTAAAATTATTTTAGCATCATTAATTTCTTCACCTTGTAATTTTTTTAACTTATTTATTTCATTAATACTAATTTCTGTAAAAAGTTTTATGAACCTAATTACATCTTTATCTTCAGTATTTCTCCAAAATTGCCAATAGTCCCATGGTGGACATAATTCTGCATTTAGCCATACTGCTCCATTTGAAGTTTTACCCATTTTTGATCCTGAGGCTGTGGTGATTAAAGGTGAGGTTAGTCCAAATAAATTGCTATTATTACTGCTATTTACTCTTCTATGCAGTTCTATACCATTTATTATATTACCCCATTGATCGGACCCACCCATCTGAAGTAAGCACCCGTATCTATGATTAAGTTCATAAAAATCATACCCTTGAAGTATCATATAATTGAACTCTAAGAATGAAAGTGTTTGTTCTCTCTCTAATCTTAATTTAACTGAATCAAATCCTAACATTCTATTGATAGAAAAATGTTTTCCAAAATCTCTTAAAAATTCTATGTAGTTTAGTTTTTTAAGCCATTCAGCATTATTAACCATTAGTGCAGAATTAGAAGTGCTGTCAAAATTAATAAATTTTTTAAAAACATTTTTTATTCCTAACGAATTAGTTTTAATCATTTCATTTGGAAGAAGTTTTCTAGATTCATCTTTGCCGGAAGGATCACCCACTAAAGTAGTCCCACCGCCAAGTAAAACTATAGGTTTATGACCAGTTTTTTGATACCATCTTAGTAACATGATTTGTATTAAAGAACCAACGTGAAGACTTGGAGCTGTGCAATCAAAACCTATATAGGCGGGTATATTTTTTTTATTATAAAGTATTTTATCTAAGTTATTTAAATCAGTAGCTTGATGAATAAATCCTCGTGCTGTAATCTCTTTTATAAAATCTGAATTATGAATTGTCATACTATTTAACCTTATAAACTAATATTTATTTTTTAAAGGACATATCTAATGAAAACAAGAGATAAATATAGTTATTTTATAAATTCTAATAAATCTATTATCAATGCCATCGGTCTTATGAGTGGTACATCGTTGGATGGAGTAGATATAGCATTAATTAAAACAAATGGTAATGATAAAATATTTTTAAGCCATTCCAGAACTTATACTTTTAACAGAGTATTAATGGCCAAAATTAAAAAATTTATTTTTAATAGACAAGATATAAAAAATATGAATTTATTGCTTACAAAGTTTCATGCAGATAGTCTTAAATCTTTTATAAATAAGTTTAATATTAATTATACAGAAATTGATATTATTGGATTTCATGGGCAAACGATCTTTCATAACCCTGATCAAGGATGGACATGGCAGTTGGGAGATGGACAGTATCTATCATCTTTAGTTAAGATTCCCGTTATTTCTAATTTTAGATATAGAGATATATGTTTAGGTGGGCAAGGGGCACCTTTAGTAGGTATTTGGCATAAAGCTTTATTAAATAACGTAAGTAATATTAAATATCCTTGTGTTTTTTTAAATATAGGTGGGGTGTCAAATATTACATATATAGAAAACAAAGATGCTATTCCCTATAGCTTTGATATAGGAATAGGGAATGGCCCTTTAGATTTAGTAATGCAAAAATTTTATAATAAAAGTTTTGATGCAAGTGGAAAAATTAGTTTAAATGGAAATATTAATTATAAAGCTATTGATAATATATTAGATGATCCTTGGTTCAAACTTGCTCCACCTAAATCAATTGATAAAAATTACTTAAATAAATTGTTATTCCTAAATATTGATCATTTAAACCCAGAAGATAAAGCGGCCAGTGTATCAAGGTTAATCAGTTTGCAGCTTAAAAAAAGTTTAATTTTTTTTTCTGTAAAACCTAAAAGCTTATTTATTTCTGGCGGTGGTGTTAAAAATTTAGCTATAATTAAGGGAATTAGTGAAGAATATAATGATATATTAAGGTCATTAGAGAATAATTGGAATGCAGATGCAATGGAAGCTCAAGCTTTTGCTTACTTATCTGCTAGAAGCTTTAAAAGTTTGCCATATACTTTTAATAAAATTACAGGTGTTAATTCTGAAGCTTCTGGAGGTGTTTTAAACTTTCCAAAAATATAATTAAGTATTTTTATCTATATACTTTTTTATTTTTTTCTGAATATCATCTAGATTTTTTGCAAAAAAATGATCAGCACCAATAATTTTTTTATAATCTACATTAATGTTATTTTGTTTATTAAGTTTTTCAACTAATTCTCTAACAGATTCTTCTTCTACAATTTTATCTTCAGATCCTTGAATTATTAACCCTGATGCAGGGCATGGAGCTAAAAATGCAAAATCATATAAGCTTGCTGGTGGACTAATAGCTACAAAGCCAGATATTTCTGGCCTCCTCATTAGTAGTTGAAGTGCTAACCAAGCCCCAAATGAAAAGCCTGCAATCCAAGTAGCTCTTGCAGCTGGATTTTCTGTCTGTAGCCAGTCTAAAGCTGCTGCAGCATCTGTTAGCTCTCCTACTCCATTATCATAAGTACCTAGACTTTTTCCTACTCCTCTAAAATTAAATCTTAAAGTAGAAAAATTAGATTTTTTAAAGGCTTGGTAAGTATTATAAACTAATTTATTATTCATTGTACCACCTTGTCTAGGGTGTGGATGTAAGACAAGACATAGTGGTGAAGTTGTTTCGCTTCCCTTATTATATATAGCTTCTAATCTTCCTTCTGGGCCAGGTATAACTATCTCAGGCATGTTTTTTCCAATTGATGCTTTATTAATTATTATATACCATACAGTATATAAACTTGTTAATAAGACATATTAATAGTATTTAATAATACTTTAATAAAGTATTACTTATATATAGAAAGTAATTTTTTTAATAAAGAATTATTTTATTTTAATATTAAGGAGATAGATTGTTTAATTCTATTAAAGATCAAATTTTATCAATGAAAAAAAGAGATCCAGCAGCTAGATCTTTTTTGGAAATTATTTTGTGCTATCCTGGCTTACATGCGCTAGCATTACATAGACTTGCTCATGCATTATGGAATTGTAAGTTATATTTAATTGCGAGGTTTATATCTCATATTTCTAGATTTTTAACAGCTATCGAGATACACCCTGCAGCAAAAATTGGAAAAAGATTTTTTATAGATCATGGAGTTGGAGTTGTTATTGGAGAGACTGCTGAGTTGGGAGATGATGTTTTTATTTATCACCAAGTAACTTTAGGATCTACCACTTCAAAAAAAGTAAAACGACATCCTACTATTGGTGACGGTGTAATAATAGGTGCTGGCGCAAAATTATTAGGTCCTATTAGGGTTGGTCATAAAGCTAAAATAGGATCAAATTCAGTTGTTGTTTCAGATGTTCCTCCTGGAGCAACTATGATAGGGGTACCTGCAAAAGAAGTTAAAAAATTATAATTTTATATAATTTTTAGTAAGGGATAATTATGGGGTTATATTTAGATTATAATGCTTCTGCTCCTATGATACAGAGTTCTATTGATGCGATGGTGGGATCGATGCAAATTTTAGGTAACCCGTCTTCTATTCATTCATCCGGCAGAAAAGCTAAAAGTGCCATAGAAGATTCTAGAGAGTTAGTTGCAGAAACTATAGGCGCATTACCTCAAAATATAATATTTACCTCGGGTGCTACCGAATCAAATGCTTTAGCATTTAAATATGCAGATAATATGAAAGTGATTACTTCAGCTATTGAACATGACTCTGTTTTAAAACAAAAAGCAGACTCTATAATTATACCAGTAACTAAAGATGGTGTTGTAGATATCCAATGTCTTGAAGAATGCCTTTATAAAAATAAGGATGATAAATTATTTGTATCTATTATGGCAGTGAATAACGAAACCGGAATAATACAACCCATAGAAGAAGTTTCTAAAATTTGTCATAAGTATAATGCAACCCTTCATGTAGATGCAGTTCAGGCAATTGGAAGGATTAAAATTTCTATGCAGGAACTTAATATTGATTTGTTGACTATTTCATCACATAAAATTGGTGGCCCAAAAGGTATAGGATGCTTGGCAGTAAGTGATAGAATATATTATTCATTATCACCCATTATTTTAGGTGGTGGACAGGAAAGAGGTATTAGGGCTGGTACAGAGGCAGTATCTCAAATTATTGGTTTTGGTGTTGCCGCAAAATATTCTCGTGAATTTAATTTATTAAAAACAAAAAAGTCTAGAAATGACCTGGAAAATAATATATTAAAACTTATTCCAGATATAGAAATTATTGGAAAAAACTCTCCTAGGGTTGCAAATACCTCTTCAATTGCATTTAAGAATATATTAGCTGAGAACCTAGTAATTGCATTAGATATAGAGGGATACGAGGTTAGTTCAGGGTCTGCTTGCTCCTCTGGCAAAGTCTCTGAGAGTCATGTTTTATTAGCCATGGGATTTGACAGTAGTATAGTTCAGGGTTCTATTAGAATTAGTTTATGTAGAAGTTTAGATGAAAGTGAAATATTATTATTTTGTAATACTTTATATAAAATTATACAAAAATTATTAAAAAAAAGAAAAATTAAAGAATGAAACCAATATATTTAGATTATCAATCTACAACTCCAACAGAAAAAAGCGTATTAAAAAAAATGATGCCTTTTTTTACTAATATATATGGAAACCCTCATTCTTTGAATCATAGTTTTGGGATAAATGCTAGTGAGGCTGTAAGTTTAAGCCGCAAGGAAATTGCTTTGGCTATTGGTGCAGATGAGCAAGAAATAATTTTTACTTCTGGAGCTACCGAGTCAAATAATTTAGCTATAAAAGGTGCTTTTTTATATAGGTATAAGTATGAGAAAAGAAAAAAAATTATTATTGCTTCGACTGAACATAAATGTGTCATTGAAGCAGCAAATTCATTAATTTCTATAGGAGCAGAAGTAGTTGTATTGAATGTAAACAGGGTTGGGGAAATTGATTTAGAACAATTAAAAACAATAATTAATGATGATGTTGTAATACTTTCAATCATGTTAGCAAATAATGAAATTGGGGTAATTCAATCAATTGAAGAGATTTCAAATATATGTAAGAAATATAATATTTGGCTTCATACTGATGCAGCACAGGCTGTCGGTAATTTAAAAATAGATGTTAATTCTTTAGGGGTAGATCTATTAAGTATTTCAAGTCATAAAGTATATGGACCTAAAGGAATTGGCTGTTTATATGTAAGAAGAAGACCAAGAATAAGATTGATATCACAAATAGATGGAGGAGGTCAAGAACGTCTTATGCGATCTGGTACTTTGCCAACCCCACTTATTGTTGGATTTAGTGAGGCGATAAGAATTAGTAATAATAATTTAGAAGCTAATATTAGTGCTTTAAAAGCATTAAGAAATAGGCTTCATAAAAATTTTAATAATTATATCAGTCAAATTAAATTAAATGGACCTCCTTTAGACAGTAATCGTTTACCAAATAATTTAAATTATACAGTGCAAGGCATCAACGGTGCAAATTTGACAGAGCTGCTTGGTGAACAAGTTGCATTTTCTGCAGGTTCAGCCTGTTCTACGGGAGGAATAGAGCCTTCTTATGTATTAAATTCTATTGGTTTAAATGATCGTGATGCTTTGTCATCATTTAGAATTTCAGTTGGGCGGAATACAACGATACATGATATTGATAATGCTTCAAAAATAATTAGTGATAAAATTAAATTTTTAAGAAATAATGAGGGATAAAATTGCCTAAAGTTGTTTTTCAACAAAAAGATAAAGAAATTATTGTAGATGAAGAAAGCAATAATTTAACTATTTTAGAAATTGCGCAAAAAAATGGAATAGAGATTGAAGGTTCTTGCGAAGGCTCACTTGCTTGCTCAACTTGTCATATTATTGTAGATAATGAGTGGTATGATAAGTTAGATGAGCCTAGCTGGGATGAAGAAGATATGTTAGATCTAGCAACAGGTTTAACAATAACTTCAAGGTTAGGATGCCAAATAACATTAACAGATAGACTAGATGGCTTAAAAGTAGCTCTCCCAGTTAGTCATAATGATGTTCGTTTAAATAAAAAAAAATATTAGAAGAGGTAACATGAAAAAAATTTATATATCTGATAAAGAAAAATTAATAAATCTCCCTGATTTTCCATATGATCCAAAATATGAAAAAAATATAACAGGTTTTGAAGAGTATGAAGATATGAGAATGGCTTATATTGACACAGGTAACAAGGACTCTGAGCTAACATTTTTAATGCTTCATGGTTCCCCTACATGGTCTTATATGTGGAGGCATTTTATAAAAGAAATTGAAAAGGCAAATTTTAGAGCCGTTGCTTTTGACATGCCTGGTTTTGGCAGGTCTGATAAACCTCTTGATGAAGAAGCTTATACTTTTACATCTTTAAGAAGCTCATTAATATGCATGATAGAGAGATTAAACCTTAAAAATATAGTTTTAGTAGTACATGAATGGGGAGGGTTTTTAGGCTTAACTATTCCAATGGATATGCCAGAGTTATTTGATGGTATTATAATACATAATACAACTTTAGCTACTGGAACTAATTTAATGTCTGATAGTTATACTGACTGGAGAAATTATATAAGAGATAATCCAGATTTAAATATTAGAGCAATTATGGCAAGGACTAATAAAATATTAAATTTAAAAGAATGTAATAATTATCATGCCCCTTTTGATAGTTATGAGAGTAAAGTTGCATTAAGAGTAATGCCTAAGATATTTCCTAATAATCAAGAAAAAGAAGGGGCAGAAATATCAAATAAAGCTCAAGATTGGCTATCTAATGAATTTAATGGTCTTGCTTTATCTATATCTGGCATGAGAGACCCTTTATTTCCACAGGATGCTTTAAATAGATTTTTTAATTCAATAAAGGGTATTAATAAATTACCTGGTGTTGATAATGCTGGACATTTTTTACCTGAATGGGCAATGGAGTATGGTGAAAATTTAATAAATCAATATTTATTAATTAGAGAAAAATATCTATTAGCAGTGCAGGATACTGAAAAAGAGGAAGATGACATAAGTAATGTCTAAAACCAATAAAACAAAAGTTGCTGTAGCAATGTCTGGAGGAGTAGATAGTTCTGTAGCTGCAGCAATGATGGTTGAAAAAGGGTATGAAGTTATAGGGTTAACTATGCAACTATATGATAGTGGTCGAACGACTTCGGCTGGATCTAAAACATGTTGTGCAGGACAAGATATATATGATGCTAAAAGGGTTTCAGATAAATTAGGTATCAGACATTACACTTTAGATTATGAAAAACGTTTCTTGGATAATGTAATTCAGGACTTTGCAGATAGTTATGCAGAAGGTATTACGCCAATTCCATGTATAAGATGTAATCAAAAAATGAAGTTTAAAGATCTATTAAATACTGCATTAGATTTAGGTGCAGAATTTTTAGTTACTGGTCATTATGCCTGTATTAAAGGTAAAAATAAAAATATAGGTCTATATAGAGCAAAAGATTTAACTAAAGATCAAAGCTATTTTTTGTTTGCAACACCTCCAGAAATTCTAAAAAGTATTTCTTTCCCACTTGGTGAACTTTCAAAGGAAGATACTAGAAATTATGCTAAAAAAATGAATTTATCAGTATCAGATAAGCCTGAATCACAAGATATATGTTTTGTTCAGTCTACTGCAAAGAGAGGATATAGAGAGGTAGTGCAAAAATTACGTCCTGATGTTAAAAGGTCAGGTAGTATAATTCATGTAAATGGTCATGTTATGGGACAACATAATGGCATTGATTCATTTACAGTGGGTCAAAGAAGAGGGTTAGGAGTTATTTCTGATGATGGAACTCCATTATACGTAACAAAAATTGATGCAAAAAATAATAGTATATATGTTGGCTCTGAAAAAGATATGGAAATTAAAAAATTTAATATCACAGAAGTTACTTGGTTAGATAATAAACCTATAGGTAAAGCAAATAGTATTATTGCTGATGTACAGTTAAGTTCAGAACATATAACTCAAGAAGCTACTATTTCATTTATTGATAATAGTAATTTATTAGTAAATTTACATGAGCCTAACTATAGAGTGGCCCCTGGACAAGCTTGTGTTATTTATAGTGATGATAAAATTTTAGGTGGAGGTTGGATATCTGGAAATTTATCATCATGAGTTATTTAAAAGTTCTGTATAATACAGAACTTAATACTTAAACATTATTTGATGACTGATATTAAAGGAAAATCTGTACTTAATGGTATAGGCTTGATGGTAATAGCTACAGTACTATTTTCTATAATGCATGCATCCATAAAGTTTATGTCTTCAAGTTTGCACCCTTTTGAGATTGCTTTTTTTAGAAATTTATTTGGTTTACTGGTAATCGCCCCGTGGTTTATAAAATATGGTATTAAGCCACTTAAAACAAAAAAAATTAAGCTGCATATGGCACGTTCTTTTTTTAACGTTATAGCAATGCTATCTTTTTTTTACTCATTAAGTATTACTCCATTAGCGGATGTAGCATCTTTAGCTTTTACAGCGCCTTTATTTGCAAGCATTTTAGCAATAATTTTTCTTAAAGAAATAGTGGGTCTAAAAAGAGGTATAGCTATAGTTATGGGTTTTATTGGGACTTTAATAATCGTAGATCCAATTTATTCATCTATAAGTAATGGGCATATATTAGTATTATTATCAGCGTCAGTCTGGTCCGTTTCATTAATTATAATTAAGGTGTTAGGCAGAACAGAAAGTAGCGTAACGATAACATCTTATATGGTGCTTATTATGATCCCATTTTCCGCAATAGCTGCATTTTTTTATTGGGAAATTCCTACTCTTAAAGATCTTTTTTTCTTATTAATTATTGGTGTTTGTGGTACGAGTGCACAAATGCTTTTAGCTCAAGCATTAAGACAAGGGGATACCAGTATTATTATGCCTTTTGATTTTCTTAAATTAATATGGGCAGTTGGAATTGGTTATTTATTTTTCTTTGAGGTACCAGCTTTAAATACTTGGATTGGGAGTATTATAATATTTTTAAGTACAATATATATAGCGTATAGAGAAAGAGTTTTGTCACAAAAGTCTAAAATTCAAAGTGTTACACAACCTGTTGACCAATAGTAAGTTAAATAAATTCTTTATTTTTACATCTTCATAATATAAAAGTATTCTAAATAATACTAGTAGTAAATTTTAGATATTATTTTATTAAATAATGGCGAAGTAGCTCAGTTGGTTAGAGCAGCGGAATCATAATCCGAAGGTCGTAGGTTCAAATCCTACCTTCGCTACCATTAAAATCCTCACTCACAAACGATTACAAAAAAATAAATTAATAAAAAACCGTCTAAAATTGAGTTAGACAGTGTTAGACAGTTTTTTTTAGGTCAAATTTACCTTTTGAAGCCCTTGTTTCCCTTATGTTTCGGCCTTATGTGATGCTTTCAATTAGATAAATTCTTGAATAATTT
>DQLC01000068.1 GCA_015660425.1 Alphaproteobacteria bacterium | reverse complement strand
ATAGTCCAGTTCATTTAATAAATGGTAATACATATGCCTTGAAAGTTATGTTTGAAAATAAAGGCCAGGCAATTTGTACTTTAGAAGGTATAAATAGCCCAGAAGAAGCTGATTTATTAAAAGGGGAAAAAATATTTGCAAAACGATCTAGTTTTCCAGTTCTAGATAATAATGAATATTACCTGGTTGATTTAGTGGGTTGTAAAGTTGAAAATAGTGAAGGAAAATATATTGGTGAGGTCACGGCAGTCTATGATTATGGGTCTGCACCATTAATAGAAATTGAAAAAGATTTAGTGATCTTTAATAATGATAATTTTCCCTTCGTAGACATTAAAGAAAAAAAAATTATTAGTAATTATGATTTTTTTGGAGATATAAATGATGAAAAATGATTGCTTTGAAGCTAGAGTTTTGACGTTATTTCCTGAAATGTTTCCAGGCTCATTACAGTATTCTTTAGCAGGCAAAGCGTTACATAAAAATATATGGAAATTAAATACAGTGAATATTAGGGATTACTCAGAAGATAAACATGGCACGGTTGATGATGAGCCATATGGAGGTGGCCCTGGGATGATAATGAGAGCAGATATTTTGGCTAAGGCATTTGATGATAATGATCCAGGAAAGGAATGGGAAAAAATTGTTTTGACGCCTAGGGGAAAACCTCTTACACAATCTAAAATAAGAGATATTTCTTCTAAGCCTGGAGCAATTATAGTTTGTGGAAGATATGAAGGAATAGATGAAAGATTTATAACAGCAAGATCTCTAGAGGAAATTTGTATCGGAGATTATATCTTATCTGGAGGAGAACCTGCCGCTATAATATTAATAGATGCAATAGTTCGTTTATTAATGGGAACTATGGGAAGTGACAAAAGTTTATTAGAAGAAAGTTTTGAAAATAATTTGTTAGAACATCCTCAATATACGAGGCCTTATGAGTGGGAAGGCGTAAAGCCTCCAGAGGTATTATTGTCTGGAAATCATAGTGAAATAGAAAAATGGCGAAAGAAAAAATCTTTAGAAGACACAAAAAAACGCAGGCCAGAGCTTTTATTTAGTGAAAAATAATAATTTTAATGATAAACATGTTTTATTACTGAGAGGATAAAAAAATGAATATTATAGACGAAATTGAACAAGAGCAAATTAAAGAAATTACAGATAAAAGAAAAGTTCCTGAGTTTGGGGCAGGTGATACATTGAAAGTGCATTTAAAAGTAGTAGAAGGCACGCGAGAGAGAATCCAAGTTTTTGAAGGATTATGTATTGCAAGGTCTAATCGTTCTTTAAATTCTGCCTTCACAGTCAGAAAAATATCTAATGGTGAAGGAGTAGAAAGAGTATTTCCTGTATATTCCCCTTTAATAGAAAAATTAGAGGTAGTTAGAAGAGGTGATGTTAGAAGAGCAAAACTTTATTATTTAAGGGGTTTATCTGGCAAAAAAGCTCGTATTACAGAAAAGAGAATGGATAATAGATCTAATATTTCTAGTAAGGTTACAGAAGAAACGCCTTCTAAAGTTGAAGCGAAAGAAGAAACTAAATAATCAAATTTAACTTTATAAGTTTTTATTATTTCTTTGAGGTATTTTTATTTTGAAAAAGACTTTGTTTGATAAAATATGGGAGCAGCATGTAGTCGAGGAAAGACAAGATGGAAGCTCATTAATTTATATAGATAGGCATCTTGTTCATGAAGTGACAAGCCCTCAAGCATTTGAGGGTTTAAGAATTAGCAATAGAGTTTTAAGAAGGCCTGATCTTACTCTCGCAGTTGCAGATCATAATGTTCCTACAGAAAATAGAATTAATGGAATTAAGGATAATATTGCAAGAATACAAGTTGAAACCTTAGAAAAAAATGTGAAAGAGTTTAAGGTTCCATATATTCCATTGATGGATTCTAGACAAGGAATAGTACACGTTATAGGTCCTGAGCAAGGATTTACTCTGCCAGGTTGTACAATGGTTTGTGGAGATAGTCATACTTCTACGCATGGTGCTTTTGGTGCTCTTGCTTTTGGAATAGGGACAAGTGAAGTAGAGCATGTATTTGCTACACAGACATTGATCCAAAAAAAACCTAAAACTATGTTAATAAATGTTTCAGGATCTTTATCTATAGGGGTTACTGCAAAAGATATTGCTTTAGCCATTATAAAAAATTTAGGAACATCTGGCGGAACTGGCTATGTTCTTGAGTATTCTGGTGATGCAATTTCTGATTTAACAATAGAAGGAAGAATGACTTTATGCAATATGTCGATTGAAGCAGGAGCAAGAGCAGGTTTGATTGCCCCGGATGCTAAAACTTATGAATATATAAAAAATAAACCTATGTCGCCTAAAGGGGAAGCATATGATAAAGCTTTAGAAGCTTGGAAATTATTACCTAGTGATGAAGGTGCGGTTTTTGATAAAGTTATTAATATTGAGGCATCACTTTTAGAACCTCATTTAACCTGGGGAACAAGTCCGGAAGATGTTTTGTCAATCAATGATGTTGTTCCAAACCCTAAAGATATTGATAAAGAAAATTTAAGAAATGCGATGCAAGATTCTCTTGATTATATGGGATTAAAACCTGGGCAAGCTCTAACAGATATTAAGATTGATAAAGTATTTATAGGCTCCTGTACTAATAGTAGAATAGAAGATCTTAGAGAAGCGGCAGCTGTTGCAAAAGGAAGAAAAGTTGCTGATGGAGTTCATGCTATGGTTGTTCCTGGATCAGGATTAATAAAAATTCAGGCTGAAAAGGAAGGTGTTGCAGATATTTTAATTGAAGCAGGTTTTGATTGGAGAGAACCTGGATGTTCAATGTGTCTAGGTATGAATCCTGATCAATTAAAACCACAGGAGAGATGCGCTTCAACTTCTAATAGAAACTTTAGAGGAAGACAAGGCAGGGATGGAAGAACTCATTTAGTTAGCCCAGGTATGGCAGCAGCAGCCGCTATTTCCGGACATTTTGTGGATGTAAGAAAATTTAATTAAACCAAAATAGGTGCATTATAATGAAATCTTTTAATAAATTAACTGGAATTATAGCATCTATTCCGCAGGTTAATATAGATACAGATGCAATAATTCCTAAGCAGTTTTTAAAAACTATTGAAAGGACTGGTTTAGGAAAACATTTGTTTCATGAAAAAAGATATGATCAAAACAATAATTTAATTAAGGATTTTATTTTAAATAAACAACCTTGGAGCCAAGCAAAAATTATAGTTGCGGGAGATAATTTTGGCTGTGGGTCAAGTAGAGAGCACGCTCCTTGGGCATTATTAGATTTTGGGATAAGTTGTATTATATCAACCTCTTTTGCAGATATTTTTTATAATAATTGTTTTAAAAATGGTGTATTACCTATTATTTTAAATGAAAAAATTGTAGATGAAATAAGTATGTTAGCTGAACAAGGTGTTGAGATTTCTATAGATTTAGAGGAGCAACAGTTAATAGTTCAAAATAAATTATATAAATTTGAAATAGATCCATATAGAAAACATTGCTTATTAAATGGATTAGATGATATTGGAATTACTTTAGAAAATAAAAAAACAATTGATTCTTATGAAGAAAAATTAAGTTCTAAAATTTGGCATAAACCTGAGAGTTTATAAACATATAAGGTGGTTTATTTATGAGTAGCAATAGAAAAGTTTTGATGCTTCCTGGAGATGGAATTGGTCCAGAAGTAATGAAAGAGGCTAAAAGAGTAATTGATTGGTTTGATAAAAGACTAGAAGTAGGTTTTGATTTAGAAGAAGGTTTAGTAGGAGGTGCTTCTTACGACAAGTTTAAAACGCCTATCACTGATGAGGTTATGGAAAAAGCATTTAATTCAGATGGTGTTTTGTTTGGGGCAGTTGGTGGCCCAAATTATGATAATTTACCTTTTTCTGAAAAACCAGAGCGAGGATTGCTAAAATTAAGAAAAGAATTAGGGTTATTTGCGAATTTAAGACCAGCTATTGTTTTTGATGCGCTAGCAGATGCATCCAGTCTAAAGAAAGAGATAGTTTCTGGTTTAGACATTATGATACTTAGAGAATTAACTGGAGGAATTTACTTTGGGGAGCCTAGGGGTATAGAAGAGCTATCAGATGGAACAAAAGTAGGCATAAATACAGAAGTATATT
>DQLC01000082.1 GCA_015660425.1 Alphaproteobacteria bacterium | reverse complement strand
TATCTCTTGGAGAAGTTAAATTAAATATTGATGTTAATTTATTAGAAGAGGTTGAAGTAAGAGCAGAGCGAACTGAAGTTGAAATAAGACTAGATAAAAAGATATATAATATTGGACAAGATATTACAGTTAGAGGAGGAAGTGTAAGTGATGTATTAGCAAATATCCCATCACTAGAGGTAGATATCGATGGAAATGTATCCTTAAGAGGTAATAGTAATGTTAAAATATTAATCAATGGAAAACCATCAGGTCTTGTTGGATTATCTGGTCCGGAAGGTTTAAGATCTTTACCCTCTGAATCAATTAAACAGGTTGAGGTTGTTACATCCCCATCCGCAAGATATGAAGCTGAAGGTACTGCAGGTATTTTAAATATTATTCTAAAAAAACAGGATCTATTAGGATTTAATGGTAATGTTAATTTAAACCTAGGTATTCCTGAACAAATTGGAACTAACGGGAGTTTTAACCTAAGAAATAATAAAGTAAACTTCTTTAGTACAACTTCTATCAGGAATCGAACTGGTAATGGATATGGATTTTCTAAAACAAGTTATTCTAATCTTTTAATTGATGAAAAGAATAATTCGGAATTTGATAATTATAATTTCTTCACAACCTTTGGAATTGAATATTATTTTGATGATAAAACATCTATAATACTAAGTAGTGTATATAAAGATGGTAATGGAGATAGCTTTAATAAAAATATAGTTAAAGATATTTCAAGTGGTTCTGTTAGATCAATTAATGATAGGTTAAGAAATGAAACAGAGAAAGAATTTTCAAATGAATATTCATTAGATTTTTTTAAAGATTTTGACACAAAAGGACATACACTGAGTGCAAGAGTTTCCTATGAAACTAATAATGATGATGGTATAGAAGACATTGAAGATTTTTCTTCTTTTCCTAACAGATCAAACTCATCATTTGAAAAAATAACTAATCTTGATGAGCAAAATAGATTTCTTGCTCAAATTGATTATATATATCCAATAGATGAAAATACTCAATTTGAATTAGGCTATAGAGGTAGAAAAGTGGATAGAGAAACTGATTATGATGTTTCATATCTTGAAAATGGAAGATTTAATTCAGACCCTGGTTTATCTAATATATTTGCCTATGAAGAGTTTGTTAATGCTTTTTATAGTCAATATGGAAAAAAAGTTGATAAATTATCTTTTTTACTTGGACTTAGATTTGAAGATTCAAAACAAGAGATAGATCAAAGAACAACTAATCAGTTTGAGATAAAAAAATACTCTGATTGGTTTCCTACTTTAAATTTAGCATATGAATTTTCAAAAATGGAATCAATTACTTTTGGATATAGTAAAAGAATTAGAAGACCAAGAGGTTGGAATATTAATCCTTTTCCAAGAAGAAGTTCAATTACCAGTGTAAGAAGAGGAAATCCTTTTTTGGATCCAACATTTACGAACTCTCTTGAGATAGGTTATTTAAAGAGATTAGAAAAGTTTACAATTAACGGTGAAATCTTTTATAGCAATTCAAAGAATAATAGTGTTAGAGTAACAGAAGAAACTGGAGAACTTGTAACAGTTACAGGAGGAAGGGATGATGAATCAAATCCAACACTTCAAGTTCCAGTTCTAGAGTCCTATCCTATCAACCTATCTGAAAACACTAGATTTGGTGCTGTTTTAAATTTGACTTATACTCCATCTAGAAGTGTAAGACTTAATGCTAGTTTTACATTAAATGATAATAAGCAAAGAGGCGAGTATAAAGGTCAAAGTTTTGATTCTGATAATACAAGTTGGGGTACTAGATTCTCAGGTTTTATTAAACTCCCTGCAGATATAAGTTGGCAACTATTCGGGTACTTTAGGGGACCACGTGAAACTGCTCAAAGTAGAAGTAAAGCTTTTGGAACTGTAACTTCTGCTTTTCAAAAAACTATCCTCAAAAAGAAAGGAACAATTTCATTTAAAGTTAATGATGTGTTTAATACTGGTAGATACAGATATGAGTCATTTACTGACACATTCTTTAGAGAAGGAGAAGGCCAATGGAGAGAGCCATCATATGTTCTAACTCTTTCTTATAGGTTTAATGATAAAAATAATAAGAAAAGTAGACGACAAAGGAGTAATGATTTAAACTTTGGTGGAGGTGAAGAAGATCAACCAATATTTATCCCTTAAGTTTTTTTAAGATTATTTCTTTAATCTTAATAAACAAATAAGAAGAAGCCCAATAAGGCGCTAAAATTGCAAGGAAAATAAGAAGCCAGAAGCCTAGTGTAAATATTGCTAAAAACGCTAAAAATCCAAGGTATTGCTGAAACTCCATATATTTGTACTATAAAAGACAAAATTAATTTATTTTAAGTAAATTACAAATTAATGAACTATAGAATTGAAAAAGATACTTTAGGAGAAGTGAAGGTTCCAAAAGATAAGTTATGGGGTCCCCAAACTGAAAGATCTAGACAAAACTTTAAGATTGGTGATGAAGCTTCCATGCCAATTGAAATAATTCATGCCTATGCACATATAAAAAAATCTGCAGCTCATGCAAACTTTGATTTAGGAATACTTTCAAAGAAAAAATTAAATCTTATAACTAAAGTATGTGATGAAATATTAAATGGTGATCATGATAATCAATTCCCACTTGTAATTTGGCAAACTGGATCTGGTACTCAAACTAATATGAATGTTAATGAAGTTATTGTAAATAGAGCACATTTAATAGAAAAAAAGAGTTTAGTGAAGGATAAAAAAACTCTATCCCCTAATGATGATGTAAATAAATCTCAATCATCTAATGATACATTTCCAACAGCAATTAACATTGCTGCTCTTATTATGATTAAAAACAACACATTACCTAACTTGAAAAAATTAAGAAATAGTTTAGAAAATAAATCTAAGCAATTTAAAAATATAGTTAAAATTGGTAGAACCCATATGATGGATGCAACTCCTATTACCTTAGGACAAGAGTTCTCAGGCTATGTGTCTCAAATTGATCATGGAATTGAAACTATAAATAATTCTTTAAAACATCTCTCTGAACTAGCGATAGGAGGAACTGCTGTAGGAACTGGACTAAATACTCCAAAAGGATACTCCAAAAAGGTTGTTAGTTACATATCAAAATTCACAGGAATAAAATTCAAAGAAGCACAAAATAAATTTGAAGCAATAGCAAGTCATGACTGTATAGTAGAATCTCATGGAGCTGTTAAAACTGTTGCATCATCAATTTTCAAAATTTCAAATGATATTAGGTTTTTAGGATCAGGCCCAAGATCAGGTATTGGAGAATTAATACTTCCCTCTAATGAACCTGGCAGCTCAATTATGCCTGGCAAAGTTAATCCAACTCAATGTGAGGCTATATCAATGGTTTGTACTCAAATAATGGGGAATGATGTTTCAACGACAATAGCAGGTGCTAATGGTCATCTTGAACTTAATGTTTTTAAGCCTCTAATTGCAAATAACATTCTCCAGTCATCAAGAATTCTTGGTGATGCATGTTTAAGTTTTTCTGAAAAATGCATAGATGGGATAAAGTCTAATAAGAAAAGAATAAAAACATTTCTAAAGGATTCATTAATGCTAGTTACAGCCTTGAATTCTAAAGTAGGATACTATAAAGCTGCTGAAATTGCTAATAAGGCTTATGATGAAGAAACTACATTGAAAGAAGCAGCAATAAATTTGAATTATTTGACTGCTAAGGAGTTTGATAAAATAGTCAATCCTAAAAAAATGACTAATAATGAAGGTTAGTATAATACCTTTTGAATCAAAATACTCAGAACATTTTTACTTATTAAATTACGATTGGTTAGATGAGTATTTCTATATAGAACCTTATGATGAAGAAGTTCTAAAGAATTGTAAAGAAGAAATAATAGACAAAGGAGGATATATATTTTTTGCTTTGTATGAAAATGAAGTAGTTGGTACTATGGCGCTTCTTCCAAGAGATAAGAGTATTTATGAATTAAATAAAATGGCAGTAAAAAAGGAATTAAGAGGAAAAGGGATAGGTAATCAACTTGTTCAATTTACTATTGATTTCTGCAAACAGGAAAAATTCAAATCAATAATTCTCTATTCAAATACTGTCCTTAATAACTCAATCCACCTCTACAAAAAATATGGATTTAAAGAAATTAAATCTGAGGGAGATACTCCATATAAAAGGAGTGATATAAAAATGGAAATGCGACTAGTTTATTCTTGACACTAACTTACCATACCAATCCTTCCATGAATATTTTCTTGCAAATACATAGAGTAGAATTGGATAAATAATAAGTGGGATTATAAAATTCAGTGGTGTTAATGTTGGATCAGAGATATCTCTTAAAATAGAATCTGTTTCAAATACTGTCCAACTAGAGGTTAAAAGTAATACTATAAACAAATTATTAGCTGCATGAAAACCTATCGCTAACTCAAGTCCATCATCCATCAAGGTCATAATACCAAGAACAAAACCATATCCTAAATATTGAACCATAATACCGTAACCTAAGGCTTCAACTTCAGGATTAATTAGATGTAAACCTCCAAATATAATTGAGGTAAGAAATAAAGCTAATAAACGACTATTAAACAAACCTCCAAAGCCTTGCATTAGATAGCCTCTAAATACAAGTTCCTCAACAGTAGTTTGAACTGGTATAAGTAAGATTGCAATAGTAGCTAAGATTAAAAACTCTTTAAGTTTGAAGTTAAACTCATAATTTTCTGGAGCAGCAAAATAACCTATTATAACAAATGATGTTACAACTAATCCCCAAAGTAAAAATGAAAAAATTATTCTATTATAATCAATCTTTTTTCTTTTTGTTACAATAGATTTAAAAGATAATTCATGAAGCTTTACCACCACTAACCATATTCCAGGAACAGTTATCAGAGAAGCTAAAAGTATAAGAAAAAGTCTAAGACTAGATGGGATAGATTTAATAATATCCATAGGGTTTGAATCCGGTTCAATAATAATATCACTTGGAATTGAGAAAAAAAGTGGTATTTGCCCTAACTGATTAAAAACGATAATAATAAAAGATCCTAGTAGATAATATCTAAAACTTTTTTTTCTGTATGTAAGTCTGTCAAGAAACATCAATTAAAATTAGCTAAAATTATCATATAAATAATGGAGAATAACAT
>DQLC01000050.1 GCA_015660425.1 Alphaproteobacteria bacterium | reverse complement strand
TCTTTATCTGTTAAATGCTTACCTTCTAAAGAAACATTAGCCACATGATATGTTTTTAGTGAATCTTTAGTTTTATCAGCTTCAGGAAAAATTTCTAATTCACCAAAGTTTCGAGTAAAAGATAACTGTTCTTCATCCGTTAAGTTTTGATTCCTAAATACTACAATATGGTTTTCATGGAATAATTTTTTAATTATCTCTATATATTTGTCTTTTAATTTCTTAGATAAATCTATACCCATCAATTCAATACCAAAATAATCTGATATTTTAGAGCTTTCAAAACTTTGCATAAAATCAAATACCTATAAATTAAAAAGAACTATCAAATAAACCACCGTCTAATAAAATATTTTGGCCTGTTATGTATGCTGCTTGATCACTGCATAAAAACGCACATGTTTCACCAAATTCATTAGGAGCACCAAAACGTTTTGCAGGAATACTAGAAGCCATTCTATCTGCAACAACGTTTTCACTTTCATTAGTCATTTTTGCAGTTGAATTAACACCTTGTCTTAATCTATCTGTATCAAAAAACCCAGGCAATATATTATTTATAGTCACATTTTTGTCTGCAACAGATCTTGCTACTCCAGATAAAAAAGCTGTTAATCCTGCTCTTGCACCACTTGACAAATCTAACCCCACGACAGGTCTTTTTACAGATACTGAGGTTATATTAACAATTCTTCCAAATCCTCTATTTGCCATTCCATCAATCACACCTTTAACTAACTCTATCGGTGTAATCATATTCATTTCTACACCTTCTATTATTGCTTCCCTATCTACTTGACGAAAATCTCTAAAAGGTGGCCCTCCATTATTATTTACCAAAATATCTGGCTCAGGACAGGCTTCTAATAATTTTGCTCTTCCCTCCACCGTTGACACATCACAAGGAATAGCACTAATTTTAATATCTGGCGCAACTGTAGCAATTTCAACTTTAGTTTTTTCCAATACATCTTCATCTCTACCGTTTAATATAATATTGACTCCATTTATTGCTAATGAATATGCACATGCTTTTCCTAAACCTCTACTAGATGCACATATAATTGCTGATTTACCTTTAATACCTAAATCCATGTTATTATCCTTTTTTATTTTAACCAACTTGGTATTGGTAGTTTTTTTGATTCTAAAAATTTTTTATTATAAATTTTACTTGCATATCTTGTCCCATTATCACATAAAATTGTCGCAATAGTGTGTCCTGGTCCTAATATTTTTGCAAGCTTTACTGCCCCTGCTATATTAATTCCTGAAGAAGGACCAAGCGATAAGCCTTCATTTTTGAGTAAATTAAATATTATATTTAATGCTTCCTTATCTTCTATTTGAAAAGAATCATCTATTTTTGCATCTTTTAAATTGTTAGTAATTCTGCTTTGCCCAATACCCTCTGTTATGGAAGAACCAGATGGATTAGCTTTACCTTCCTTTATCCATGAATACATTCCTGAACCATATGGATCAGCGCAGATAATTGTAATATCTTTATTTTTAGACTTTAAACCCTCAGCAGTTCCAGCTAAAGTTCCACCTGTTCCAATCGAAGATACAAAGCCATTAATATTATGATCAGTTTGATCCCATAATTCAATAGATGTACTTTCAATATGAGCCAACTTATTAGCAGTATTATCAAATTGATTAGCCCAAAATGCATTTTTTTCTTTAGCTACTTTTTCAGAAAATTTAATATAATTATTAGGATTTGAATAAGGTAATGCAGGTACTAACATTAATTCTGCACCTAAATCTCTTAAAGCTGACTTTTTTTCTTCACTTTGTGTTTCAGGCATTACGATTAAAGTTCTATATCCCAAAGCTCGACCAATAACTGTTAACCCAATTCCCGTATTACCTGCTGTGCCTTCTACTATTAACCCTTTTTCTTCAAGCAACCCTTTTTTTTCTGCATCTCTAATAATCCATAAGGCAGCCCTATCTTTAACAGACTGCCCTGGATTTAAAAACTCAGCTTTTCCTAATATATTACATCCAGTTTCTTCAGAAACTTGCCTTAACTTTATTAAAGGAGTATTTCCTACTAAAGAAGTAATATTATCTACATATTTTGCCATAAATAGTATTATACACTATTTAGATGGATCAGGAAGTGTTCTAAGATATGGTTTAACAGTAGTCCAACCTTGAGGGAAGAGTTCTTTAGCTGCATCATTATTTACAGCTGGAATAATTATAACATCGTCACCAGATTTCCAGTTAGCTGGAGTTGCAACTTTATAATTAGCTGTTAATTGGCAAGAATCTAGAACTCTTAATATCTCATTAAAATTTCTACCACTACTCATAGGATATGTAAGGCTCATTTTAATTCTTTTATCAGGCCCTACTAAAAAAACAGAACGAACAGTAAGATTATCTACAGCCGTTCTCTCAGCTGCATTACCATCTATTTTAACAGGCAACATATTATATAATTTAGCAACCATTAAGTTTTCATCTGCTATTAAAGGATAAGAGAGTTTAGCTCCAGACACTTCTTCTATATCACTTCTCCATTTATTATGATCATCAATACCATCAACACTTAAACCAATAATTTTACAATTTCTTGATTTAAAATCATCCGACATTTTTGCTAAAACACCCAACTCTGTAGTACAAACAGGCGTAAAATCTTTTGGATGAGAAAATAAAATAGCCCATCCCTCGCCTACCCATTCATGAAAATCAATTTCTCCATGTGTTGTATTTATTTGAAAGTTTGGTGCTATATCATTTATACGTAAAGACATTATATTTCCTTTTTTTATTAATAATATAATGATTATTATAATTTTATAATACATTTAGTCGATAATATTTTCTATTTAAATTTTAAATTATAAAAATAATAGAAAATTTTTCTAAATTATGTTAAATAAACAGTATGGTTTACCAAAATAAAAAAATTGATTTTATTGACTTAAAAATCATATCTATTCTTCAAAAGGATTCCTCAAAACCCATTAAAGATATCTCAAAAAAAATTGGCTTATCTATAAGCCCTTGTTGGAACCGTATTCAAAAATTACAAGACCTAGGAATTATAAAACATAAGACAGTAATTCTAGATCCTGAAAAACTAGGTTATTCTAATAGAGTTTTTGTGTTTATAAAAACTAATCAGCATAAAAAAAAATGGTCAGATAATTTTAAAGATTATATTTTAAAACAGCCGAATGTAATTGGGTTGTATAGAATTAGTGGGACTTATGATTACTTAATAGATGTTTTAGCAAAAGATATTAAAGATTTTGATTTGTTTTATAAAAATTTAATAGAAAATATAGAAATATTTGAAGTTTCCTCATCATTTATCATGGAAATTATGAAAGAAACAACAAATATTCCTATATTAAATGAGCTTTAAATTATTATTTTGGAATTTTTTTATACTCACCTTCTATAGTTAAATACTTATTATCACTTGAATAAAATTTATCAGAGCCGGAAGTTAACAAGACTTCTAACATTGTAGGAGTATTAATATTTCTTTCTTTACATTTATTTATGAAGTTTAAAGGGCCTAACTCATCTAATATTTGAAATGGTCCTTTAGACCATGCAAACCCCCAACGCATAGCTCTATCCACATTGACAATATCATCAGCTATTTCGGGAATTAAGTTTGCGGCATATGATAATGTTGAACCCATTACTTCCCATGCATAATTGCCCCTTACACTATCTTCTAAAATTAAATTTAAATTACCTTCAATAGAAGCCTTTTCTGAATCTTTCCATAAAGATGTAGTTAAATCAAAAACCTCTTTTTTCTTTTCTCCATTATCTAGTTTTTGTATTCTGTAAAAACCTCCTCCGGTTTTTCTACCCAATTGTCCTTTATCAAACATATTTTGTTCTTCTACTGGAAGGTTTACATAAGGTATTCCCATATCTCCTTCTGGTAAATTAACAGCTAAGTTCTTACCTACTGCATACATTACATCTAAACCTATAAGATCAACTAATCCATACAGCCCTGTAGGAGGCAAACCTAATGGTCTTGACATAATTCCATCTATTTCCTCTTGACTTAAACCCTCACTTCTAGCTTTACTACCTTGATGCAAGCCTTTTAAAATTAGATAACAGCCAATTCTATTTCCAATAAAATTTACTGTATCCTTTCCATTTACAACACCTTTCCCCATAACATTTGTTAAAAAATAACTTAAGCTATCTATAACTCTAGGCGCTGTCTTTTCCCCTGGTATAAGTTCACATAACTTCATTACTTTAACAGGATTAAAAAAATGTGTAATGCATACATCAGCCAAAAGCCTATTTGGCATATTTTCTGTTATATCACGCAAAGGTATTCCAGATGTGTTAGAGCTAACAATAGAACCATCTTTTCTGTACTTTTCAACCTTCTCAAAGATTTCACGCTTAATATTTAATTTTTCTACAACTACTTCACAAATCCAATCATAATCTTTAATTAATTCAAAATCTTTATCAAATGATCCTACATTCACATTATTAATTTTACTTAAATCACTTAGCATAGGAGCTCTGTCAGAGACCATACTATCTTTACCTTTTTGGGCAGCCTCTTCATTTATATCTAATAAAAGAACTTTATAATCTTTATCTGCTGCTAAAGCAGCAATTCCCGCACCCATTATGCCTGCACCTAAAACTGCTATAGAATTAATTTTAGAAACCATAATTTTCTCCAATAATTGAAATAATTCATTTAAATATATATAATACCTGATAATAATAATAATAATTATAAATAAGAATAGGTTTAATAATTATGACATCATCAAAATTCTATAAATTTAATACCTTAAGCCTTCATGCTGGTCAAGAATCAGATCCAAAAACTGGCTCTAGGGCAGTACCTATCCATCAAACTTCCTCCTACGTATTTAATGATACTGATCATGCAGCATCATTATATAATCTAGAGCAACCAGGGCATATCTATTCTAGAATATCAAACCCTACTGTCGCAGTATTAGAAGAAAGAATGGCTGCATTAGAAGGTGGAGTAGGAGCAATTGCTACAGCAAGTGGGATGGCTGCTTTTTTTCTTACTGTCGCAACTTTAATGGATCAAGGAAGCCATATAGTTGCTTCTAACTCCATATATGGAGGAACGCATAATATTTTATCTTATACACTTCCTAGATTTGGAATAACGACTACTTTTGTAGACCCTGAAAACCCTAATAATTTTAAAGAAGCTATACAAGATAATACTCGTCTAATATTCGCAGAAACAATAGGTAATCCAAATATTAATGTTCTTGATGTAGATGCTATATCTAAAATAACTAGAGAAGCAAACCTCCCTTTTATGGTAGATAGCACTTTTACCACTCCTTACTTAATGCAGCCTTTAAAATTAGGTGCTGATATAGTAATGCATTCACTTACAAAATTTATTGCAGGGCATGGTATAGCTATTGGTGGAATTGTTATAGATAGTGGTAAATTTATATGGAGCAAAAGTGATAAATTTCCAAACTTAACAGAGCCTTATGCTGGCTATGATAATATAGTTTATGAGCAAGAGTTTGGTGTTAATGCATTAATAATGAGAATGAGATCAGAAGGAATGAAGGACTTTGGGGCATGCTTGAGCCCTATGAATGCATTTCACATACTTCAAGGCCTTGAAACTCTCCCTGTTAGAATGGATAGACATGTACAAAATGCACAACAAGTTGCTGAGTACTTATATAATTGTGAAGAAATTGAATGGGTAAATTACCCATCCTTAAAAAATAATAAAAGTTATAAAATTGCACAAAAATTACTTCCTAAAGGAGCTGGAGCTATTCTTAGTTTTGGAATTAAAGGTGGAAAAATAGCAGGCAAAAAATTTATTGAAAACACAACTTTATCGTCACATCTTGCCAATGTTGGGGATGCTAAAACACTAGTAATTCACCCCGCTTCTACTACACACCAACAAATGTCTCATGATGCGCTTGAAAAGTCAGGCATCAAAGAAAATCTAATTAGAATATCTGTCGGTATTGAAGATATATCAGATATAATTAATGATTTAAAACTGGCAATTAAAGCATCTCAGAGAGAATAAAAATGAATATTTTAATTAATAATTATAAAGTAAATATTAGAACCGGTGGATATAATTTAAATAAAGAAAAAAAGCCTACTTTACTATTGATACATGGTGCAGGTATGGATGGTACTGTATGGCAGCTGCAAACAAGATACCTTGCTAATAAAGGTATAAATGTCCTTGCTATAGACTTGCCTGGTCATGGTTTATCAGAAGGCCCCTCACTTAAATCAATATCTAAGATGAGTCATTGGGTAATTAAATTATTAGATTTACTAAATATTAATTCTGTAATTATTGCAGGACATTCTATGGGGTCACTAATTTCACTAGAAACAGCAAAAAATGATAAAAATAGAGTAAAAAGCATTATTTTATTGGGATCAGCATCCTTAATGCCCGTTCATCCTGATTTAATTAAGGCAGCTGAGAACAATTTATCCATTGCTGCAAATTTAATTACAGATTGGAGTTTAGGTAAAACTCAACATATGGGTAATAATCCATCTCCAGGCTCATGGATGATTGGGGGGTCTATTCAGCTTATTATGAATTCTAGTAAAGGTGTTTTAGCAGATGACCTAATAGCATGTAATGCATATAAAGAAGCTTCTAATTTAGCTAAAAGTATAGAACAAGAAGTATTGATAATATCTGGTAAAGAGGATAAAATGACACCTGTAAAAAAAGCTAAAGAACTTTCTACTATATTCAAAAATTGTAATATGATAGTTATTCACAATGCAGGACATATGATGATGATGGAAGACCCAACTAAAGTTACTCAACTAATGTATAAACAATTCTATTAAACAATAAATTTGGAAGATTTAAATATGAACAAATTAATAAAAATTATTATCTTATTATTTATAACATTTTTAATAAATAAGTTTAGTTATGCAGAATGCTTAAGTGATCAAAAAATTAAAGAAATAGTCAATGCTGCACCATTAGCTCCTATAACTGGTATAAATGGTGATATAACTTTAGAAGATGCTTATTGCAGTCAAAAAAAATATATAAATATTCTAAAAAGTCTTAATGGAAAACCGATAGGTTATAAAGTTGGATTTACAGGTAAATCTACTCAGGAACGTTTTAAAATTAAAACGCCTGCAACTGCTATACTTTTTGAACATATGTTTATAAAAAATGGTTCTTCAATAGATAAAAATTTTGGGCACAGAACTTTAATTGAACCTGACTTAATGATGATAGTTAAAGATTCAGGAATTATGAATGCAACTAATGCAATTGAAGCATCAAAACATATCTCATCCATTCATCCTTATATGGAACTTCCTGCGCTACAAATTGCAAAAGGTGAACCTATTACCGGAGCTGTTATTGTTGCTATTAATATGGTTGCCACAAAAATGGTTATGGGGCCAGGTATATTAATGCAATCAAATCCAGAATTTATTGAATCTTTAGCGAGCATGCAAACTGTATTCCAGGATGAAATGGGTACAATTATTCAAAAATCTCCTGGATCCACTTTAATGGGCAACCCAATGAATGTTGTTTTATGGTTAATAGAAGAATTTAATCGTAAAGGAATAACTTTAAAAGCAGGAGATAGACTAAGCCTTGGATCAGTTGGTAAACTATTTCCATTAAAAGAAAACAATAAAACTTATACCTATACTCTTAAAGGCATATCTGAAATAGCACCCAAAGTAGAAATCACAATTAATTAAACATGGAAATAATTAAATATGGAAAGAATAGTATTTATTAATGGTGTTTATTTAGAAGAAAATAATGCAAAAATTTCTATTTTTGATAGAGGCCTATTATTTTCTGATTCAGTATATGAGGTAACAGCTGTTATAGATAATAAACTTATAGATTTTCCTGCACATGTTTTGCGATTAAAAAAATCATTAAATGAACTTAAAATTAAAAACACATTTGATGAAAAATACCTTCTAGAAATACATAGAAATTTATTAAACAAAAACCCATTTAGTAATAAAGAAGGTTTGATTTATATGCAGGTCACAAGAGGTTCTACCGAAAGAGATTTTTTAATAAATAATAGTAATATAGAACCAAACATTTTTGCCTTTACACAAGAAAAAATATTAACAGAGACAATTTATAAAGATAATGGTTTAAAAATCATTACAATAGAAGATTTAAGATGGCAAAGAAAAGATATAAAAACTACACAGCTATTATTTGCCTCTTTAGCAAAAACTGAAGCACATGAAAAAGGTGCTGACGATGCATGGTTAATAGATGAAGAGAAATATATAAATGAGGGAACTTCAAATAATGCCTATATAATTGATAATGATAACAACATAATTACTAGAAATTTATCTAATAAATTACTTCCGGGTATTACACGCCAAACAATTTTAGAAGTAGCAAAAAAATTAAAACTTACTGTTAATGAAAGGCCCTTCACTATCGATGAAGCTATATCTGCTAACGAAGCATTTATATCCTCTGCTTCTACCCTAATTGCACCTGTAGTAAAAATAAATAATAATATAATAGGAAATGGAAAAATAGGACCGATAACTGGAATTTTAAGGGAAACTTATATAAAAATTAGTAAAAACCAGTCTATATAACTACTTATTATTAAAAATATAAAATATTTGGAACTATTATGAAAATTAAATCAAAACCATTAGAAATATTAATACAAACTATCTTTCAAAAAGCAGGATGTAAAAAAATAGAGGCTGATAGAATAGCTGAATATCTTACAAGAGCTAGCCTTGTTGGTCATGATAGCCATGGGGTAATTAGAACTCCGCGGTACGTAGATATGATTAAAGATGGTCATATTGTTCCTAATGTAAAACCACAAATATTAATGGACAGCAATAATTTTAGTATTGTAGACGGTGTAGATGGTTTTGGACAAACCGTAGGGCCATTTTCCTGCATGCTTGGCATCAAAAAAGCTAAAAAATATGGCAACTCAATAATAGCTGTAAAAAATTCTGGACATTTAGGACGAATTGGCGATTTCTCTGAAATGGCTGCTGCAAAAAACTTAATTTCCATACATTTTGTTAACAGTATTGCAGGTTTATTAGTTTCTCCTTTTGGGTCATGGGAAAGACGTTTCTCTACAAATCCATTTTCTGCAGGAGTTCCAATAAAAAACAACAATCCTTTTATATTAGATTTTGCAACATCTTTAGTTGCAGAAGGGAAGGCTTATGTCGCTCACCAAGGAGGAAAAGCAATACCAAAAGATGCCTTAATCAATGATAAAGGTAACGACACGAATGATACAAGTGTTCTATATGGGACCAAAGATCCAAATGCTAAAAGTTCAAGAGGTGGAACTGGAGCATTAAAACCTTTTGGGTTACATAAAGGTTCTGGGTTATCTTTTTTATGTGAATTCTTAGCTGGTGCCCTTACAGGAAGTGGTATGGGAAGAGAAGACAAATCAAAACCATTTAGAAATGGAATGCTTTCTATTTATATTAACCCTTCAAAATACGTAAGTGGTAAAGATTATAATGATGAAATAAAGCGATATATTAAATTTTTTAAATCTGCAAAACCTATCGTTGATGGAAATGAAATTCTTATGCCTGGTGAACCAGAATTAAGAAATAAAAATGATAGATTAAAAAATGGTATACCTATGACAAAAATTACATGGGATGCAATAACAGAAACAGCTAATTATTTAAAAATTGATAAAAATTTAATTACAAAATGCTTATAAAGGAATTATATATTTATGAATAAAAAATTACTTGAAGTAGATTTTTTTTATTCTATGAGAAGTCCATGGTCATATATTGCCACCTATCAAGTTAAGAAAATAAGTAATAAATATAATGTAAAATTTAATGTCCGCTTTGTTTATCCTATAGCAATCAGAATTAAAGGTTTCTTTGATAGAATTGATCCATTATTTGCTCCTTATTTATTAAGAGATGCAACAAGAGTTGCAGAAATGAAAAATATTCCTTATAGATGGCCTTCCCCTGACCCAATAGTAATGGAAATGCCAGGTAAAAATTCTACTAAAGATCTTAAGTTCCCTAAAATTGATAAAAAACAACCATATATATATAGAATTACTAGATTAGGAGTTTTAGCAAGTCTATATAATAAAGATTTAGACTATTTATATTCAATTGCTAAATTAATATGGGACGGAAAAACAAAAGATTGGGATAAAGGACATCATTTAGATAAAGCATTAAATAATATTGGTTTAGATCCAGATCAAATGAATTCTGAAATAATTACTAGAAAAAACGAAATAGAAAAAATTATTAAAACTAATGAGATTAAGCATAGAGAAACGGGTCATTGGGGCGTCCCAGTATTTGGCTTTAATAAAGAGCCATTCTTTGGGCAAGATAGGATAAACGTTTTATTATGGAGATTAAAACAACATGGTCTTACAGAAAGGTAAAAAATGAATAAATCACCTCTTGGTTTATTTGGAAAATACCTTAGTTTGTGGGTGGCATTGTGTATAATAACGGGAATAATATTAGGAAATTTATTTCCATACTTTTTTCAGATAATTGCAAATATTCAATATAAAAATGTAAATTTTATTATAGCTACATTAATTTGGTTAATGATATATCCTATAATGGTTCAAATTGATTTTACTAGTCTTAAAAACTTTGGAGAAAAACCTAAGGGTTTGTGTATCACACTAGTAATAAATTGGTTAGTAAAACCTTTTTCCATGGCTGCATTAGGAATTTTATTCTTTAAATATTTATATGCAGACTGGATAGATATAAATGAAGGTAAAGAATATATTGCAGGATTAATATTATTAGGAATAGCCCCATGCACTGCAATGGTATTTATATGGAGTCAATTAACTAAGGGGGACGCTAACTACACGCTAGTTCAAGTATCAATTAATGATATAATCATGCTATTTGCATTTGCCCCACTAGCAGCAGTTCTTTTAGGTATTACAGATATTATTGTACCCTGGCAGACACTAACATTGTCTGTAGTTCTCTATGTACTCATCCCATTAATAATGGGCATACTTACAAGAAATATATTATTTAAAAATACTAAACATTCCATAATTAAATTCACCAAGAATATTGAACCTTATTCAATTTTAGGTTTATTATTAACAGTAATATTATTATTTGGTTTCCAAGCTGAAACTATTATTACAAAACCAATTATTATAATATTAATAGCTATCCCTCTTATCATTCAAAGTTATGGTATATTTATTTTAGCATATGGTTGGTCTTATTTATGGAAGGTACCTCATAATATTGCAGCTCCTGCATCTTTAATCGGGACTTCAAACTTTTTTGAACTAGCTGTAGCTGTGGCAATAAGTTTATTTGGATTAAATTCTGGAGCAGCTCTTGCAACAGTTGTGGGTGTATTAGTAGAAGTACCAATCATGCTAACTTTAGTGGCGCTAGCAAATAAGACAAAACATTACTTTAATAACTAAAAATAGCAAAAAATTATTCTACCACTTCTATTTCTGCATTAAACTTCTTCCAGGCAGTAAAACCACCTTCAAGATGCAAAACGGGGTTTAAACCCATCTCAATTGATATTTTACCAGCTAAAGCAGATCTCCAAGCACTAGCGCAATAAAAGATATAAGTTTTATTCTGGTTAAATATTTCTTTATGATAAGGGCTATCGGGGTCAATCCAAAATTCTAACATTCCTCTTGGACAAGAAAACGCTCCAGGTATTTTACCTTCTCTTTTTAGTTCTCTAAAATCTCTAATATCAACAAATATGTAATTATTATCTTTTAATTTTTTTTTTGCCTCTTCTACAGATATTGTTGCAACTATTTTATTAGCTTCATCCACTAATTTTTTTACACTTTGAGTAATATTTTGAGCCATAAAATAAATCCTAAAACTAAATATTATAAACAAACAATATTACCATAATTAACTTAATTAAGTATCTTTTTTATTAATATGTTCATAAATTTAAAATAAAATATATTTTTTATATTTAAGAATGGAACTTATATGTCCAAAATTTTAGAGTTTTTATCAAAAAGAAGGTCAGTTACAGCTAAAATGATGAGTCCTGGTCATCTAAAAATAGAAGATTTAAAACTAATATTAAATACTGGCTTAAGAGTACCAGACCACGGAGGATTAAAACCATGGAAAATTATAGTTATTAATGGGGATAGTAGAAAAAAGTTTGATGAAGATGTAATACTTAAAGAATACAAAGCTAATAATACTAACCCAACACCCAACATGATTAAAATAGAATCTTCAAGATTACAAAGAGCAGATACAATTATTGCAGTAATTTCTTCTACTAGAGAACATCCAAAAATACCTGAATGGGAGCAAGTATTATCTGCTGGTGCAGTTTGTACAACAATACTTTACGCTGCCCAATCATTAGGTTATGCAGCTCAATGGATAACTGAATGGTACGCATATAATACATATATAATTTCAGAATTAGGAGGTAATCCTATTAAGGATAAAGTAGCAGGATTTATATACATAGGAGAAAAAAATAAAAATCCTAAAGAAAGAGTAAGGCCTAATCCTGATGATCATATAAGTTATTATTAATAATTAAAGATCAAAACATAGCAGATCAAGAAATGAAAAAATTAGATAGCACCATTTAGTGATATTCAATTAACATTAACAATACGCAACACATTTGTTGATCCAGGTGTACCAAACGGTACTCCCGCTGTGATAACCAGACGTTGTCCGTCTATAGCAAACCCTTCTTCTTTTGAGACCTCAATAGCGTTCTTAACCACATCGTCAAAATCTTGAAAATAAGATGTTTTTACTGAATGAACTCCACAGACAATAACCAATCGACGTGCTATTTTTAAATCTGGAGTTAAGCCAAGGATATAAACATCAGGACGTTCTCTAGCAGCCCTCAAAGTTGTTGAACCAGTTGTTGTAAAAGTAACTATCGCAGCAGCGTTTAGAGTTTGTGCAACTTGTTTAGCGGCAGCGGTGATGGCATCAGCATCCGTTTCAAGGCTTTGATCAGAAACTTGAAGTTTCATTAGCTTGTAATGGTCATCGTGCTCCGCACTTTTAATAATTCTATCCATAATCGATACGGCTTCAACAGGAAAGGATCCTGCCGCAGTTTCTGCTGAGAGCATAACTGCGTCAGCACCATCAAAAACGGCAGTTGCAACATCAGAAGCTTCGGCCCTTGTGGGGGTAGGAGAGCTAATCATACTTTCAAGCATTTGCGTTGCTACAATCACAGGCTTACCTTCCGATCGAGCTTTCCTAATAATCTTTTTCTGTAATCCAGGAACATCTTCTGGTGGAGCCTCAACACCGAGATCTCCCCGTGCAATCATTAAGGCATCCGACAATTCTATAATTTTTTCAAGATGTTCAATAGCAAGGGGCTTCTCCAGTTTAGTTAAAATTCCTGCTTTACCATCAATTAGTTGACTAATCTCTATGATGTCTTTGGGATGTTGTACAAATGATAAAGCAATCCAATCAACACCAATATCCAATGCAAAATCAAGATCTAAACGATCTTTTTGAGTCAAGGGAGACATCGGCAATATCGTGCCAGGAATATTAATCCCTTTATGGTTAGATAAAGGCCCACCCACTAGAACCTTAGTTTCAATCGAAGTTCCGTTATTCTTTTCAACGATCAATCTCATTTTCCCATCATCTAACAGTAATTCAGCACCAGGTTGCAAAGAGGAAAAAATTTCGGGGTTAGATATTGATACCCGTCTTTGATCTCCCTCCATTTTTTTGTCAGAATCCATAATAAATAACGAGCCATTAATTAAATCAATTTTGCCATTAATAAAATTGCCTATACGTATCTTAGGCCCCTGCAAATCTGCAATGATACCAATTGGTCGGTTATATTTGATCTCTAGTTTACGAATAATATCATACCGTGTTTTATGGTCCTCATGAGTTCCATGGCTAAAATTGAGCCTAAAAACATCAGCACCACTTTCAAATAATTTTGAAATCATCTCTGGGGAAGTGCTGGTTGGACCTAGGGTTGAGACTATCTTCGTAGCCCTTTCTCTTTTTTTAATATTAACCATGAAATAATCTATACAACAAATTTACTCAAAGATCTAAGCCAATAATTATTTTATTAATTAGAGAAAATTTTTTATTTAATAAATTATGAGTATTTATAAATGATGAAGTATATTTCAAATATCTTCAAAACCTCCGTGTCTTCCGTGTCCTTTAGAAAATCTCTCTGCTCCTTCAATACCTTCTTTAGAAAGAACTCCAATACTATTATACCATTCATACTCTAGACCTTCTTTAACGCTTAGATTATTTTGTTTTTTTATAGAGTTTCTATCTGCTTTTACGCATGCTTGAGGAAACTTAGCAATACTATGGGCAATTTCTTCAGCTTTTTGTCTACTTTTTTCATCTTCAACTACATATTCACATAACCCTATCTTTTCACATTCACTTGCCATTACTTTTCTTCCAGTTAATGTAATTTCTAAAGCTCTACCTTGCCCAACTATCTTAGGGAGCCTTACAGTACCACCATCTATTAGAGGCACTCCCCATCTTCTACAATAAACTCCTAAATAAGAAGATCTTTCCATAACTCTAAAATCACACCAAAGTGCTAACTCCATACCACCGGCAACTGCTGGACCTGCTATAGCTCCTATTACTGGTTTGCTTAATTCTAATCTGCTTGGCCCCATTGGCCCTCTAGATATATCACTTCCATTGCTACTATTTTTTCTATTCTTAGGTATATTTAAATTTTCTAAAGGATCTATCCCTTTCAAAGATGATGCATATTTTAAATCCCAGCCAGCACAAAATGAGCCTCCTTCACCCCATAAAACAGCTACAGATGCATCATTATTGTTTTCAAATTCAATAAAAGCTTCATGCAATGCATCAGCACTTTTTGGATCCATAGCATTTCTAACCTCAGGTCTAGAATGAATTATAGTCCAAACATTATTTTCCTTTTCTATTCTTACAGCCATTTCTACTCCTAAAAATAAAATTACTAATTAAATTACTTAGATACAAATTACTTTATATAATTGGTAGACCATGTGAAATATTTAGACAACACTTTTAGACAACGTCAGCTAATTTATGTATGTTTAAACTATATAACAGAAATCTCTTAGATGAAAGGTGACAGTCAAATAATGGTGGTGAGCCCTGCAGGGATTGAACCTGCGACAAGCTGATTAAGAGTCAGCTGCTCTACCAACTGAGCTAAGGGCCCATACAAATAGAAATTATAAATTATTATCTATATCAATTA
>DQLC01000056.1 GCA_015660425.1 Alphaproteobacteria bacterium | reverse complement strand
TTCCATATGTGCCGGTTTAGGTCTACTAAGCAATTCTAGTATTGCGACATATAAGATTATTACTAAACCTACTCCAATAAAAAAAGCACTTACTCTCCATTTAAAAGGCCTTCTAGACCATATTGTAATAGAAATCAAAAGAACTGCTAAGGCAGTAATAGTAACATAAAGTATATTTAAAATATCCATTGTTTTACCTTCTTAATAAACTACGTTTAAGACTATGAACACTATTAGGATTTAATTTTCCATTATTTGTTAAAGTCCATCTGGCAACTGTTATTTCTTCATTATATTTTTTTAATACTACATTTTTTTTTATAATAGCTGTTCTGGCTCGTTGATCAGGTTCTACAACGCTAATGATAACCTGCGCATTAATCGGAGGACCATTATCCATAGTGTATAAGTGTAGGTTTGCCTGATATTCCCCGGCTGCTATACCTCTTGTATAACTTATTTCATAATTTATAGGGGTTCTGTCAAATTCATTACCTCTATCGTCTCTTAAAAGGTTAAAATAATACCCTGCCATGTTAGAATAGCCAACTGCTGCATCATCTGGAGATTTTACCCACAAGTCTACATCAACATTTCTATCATCAGGCCATAAGACTTCTACTATTACACTACCAGAAGGTTCTTTAGTAGCCTCGTCTTGTGCAATTATATTTAACCAAGGCAAAAGTAATAAAACAATAATTACAAATCCGGATAGAGCCAACATAGTCATATCTCTAAATACGGTATCGGCATTACTTAAGTCATCACCTTCAGAAATTATTGAATCAAAGGGATCATCCATTTCTTTAACTTTCTGATAACTCTATAATTTTAGCAACTAAATTTGAAGTACCTGTTGCTAGCATTTGGTATACTAAGCCTAGCCATACGCTTAATATAGAGCCAACTAAAGTGGTATATAAGGCAACTGACATCCCTTCAATTAATTGTGCTACCATAGGACTAATTGCACTAGGGTTAGACGCTATATCTGGATCAACACCTGATAAGGCTATTATAAATCCTAGAACAGTCCCAATTAATCCTAATACGGTAAGAGAGTTAGCAATATACCTAATATGAATTATACGTGAGAATAATTTTAATTTTAAAGCTTGAGCTATATTAGATCTACTTGATGCATTTTTACCTTTAGCTTTTGATAAAAAGTTGGCAGCTCTAGAAGGTTCGTCGGGGTTATAATTATATGCTGCATTAAGTTGCTTGCTTACTTTCAATAATCTATAACCAGCTAAAACAAGGCCAATTATGAAAACTACACATATCAAAATAACCATATTGGTTACATCTGCATTTATAACTTTTGCTATTAATCCCTGAGACCAGGCTGCTCCTAATAAAGCAAATGCTACTAAGTTAACAACCCCAAATCTTAGTAAAAGTAAATATTTTAATCCCATAACTGTTGTACTCCTAAAGGTATAAATCTAAATTATATTTATATATTAAATATATTATTTGAGGATATATATCATACTTCTAAATAAATTAAATGATTAAAAAATTATTATGATTATAAATAAAAAAATAAAATTTCAATACATAAAATTGCTTATTTATATAGTATTGATAATTGTATTTTCTACCTTTTTTAAAAATTATATTTTGTTAGCTAATCAAGATTCTTGCATTGATTATGATTGTTATGAAAAAAGGATAATAAATGTTTTATTATTATATGATAATGAAATATTTTTTGATAAAGAATGGGAAGATAATATTAAAAATAGATTTGATGAAATAAATAAATTTTATTATTCAAATTTTAAAATAGAATGGCGAATAATTGATAAAAAACAATTTAAATTTGATAAAAATATAAATAGTTTATCTACTTTATTTACATTACATAAATCAAAAATTGCTAAAATAATATACAATACTAAGGCAGAAGTAGTTCTGGGTGTAATAGGAAGAGACATTAAAGGGTTGGGAATAGCTGCAACATTTTCTAATATAGTAATGGTAGCTGATTCATTAAAATTTAAAAGTTTTGAAAATAGTGTAGTTCTTGCGCATGAATTTGGGCATCTTTTTGGAGCTTGGCATACACGGAGAAAAAATGACTTTATGTTGGTGAGTGGTGCTAAGCAATTACTTACTAGTAAGGAAAGTAATACTATTTTAAAACTTATGAGAAATTATAAATTTGATCCTAAAATATTAGTTAACAACGATATAATTTTAAATAGAATATCAAGACTTTATAATAGACATCATGCAATAGGTGAAATTGACCCTGTTGCAAGATTGTTAACAGATAGTGGTAATAAATTATATCTTAATAAAGAATATAAAGGGGCTTTAAAATTATTAATAAAGTCTAATGAATTTTTTGGTAGATGGGGGGAAACTAGAATGATATTATCAAAAACTTATTATGAATTAGGTTTATATAATAAGTCATTTACAGAACTTACTAGGGCAATGTTTTTTGGTTCAAAACTAGATATAGATTTAGAAAATAATCTTAAGAAAAAATTTATTGATCTTCAAAAAATTGATCCTACAATAAAAAATCCATTTAATTTAGATAATTAGAAGTTACGCAATGAAAATTTATATAATATTAATTTTTTACTTTATTACTATCTTTCCGTCTTTAGGTAATGAGATCGATAATAAAGGTTTAATATGCAATTACAATTTAGATAAAAAAAATAAAAATCCAGAGTATTATTGGTTTTCTGAAGGACAAGTTTATAAAGTTTGGTTTGATAATAAGAAATCCGTTATAAAAACAAGTACCTATCCTGCTTATTATAAAATAACTAATGATTACATCCGTTTTTATAGAATTTTTGTTTTATTAGATACTTTAGAATTTACTGATAAGAATAATACAATATTAGGAGTATGTGAATTTTCAGATAGTTATAAAAAAATAGAAGAATTCATAAAAGGGAATCTAAATTAACGCATCATAATTTCCTGTTAATCTAGCTTTAATCATAGGAAGATGTTCTCTGCCCCAAAATAATTCATTATTAATAAAATAACTAGGCACTCCAAATACTCCATTTTCATTCGCTTCGTTCATGACTATTTCTAATTCTCTTTTTCCTTCATGAATAGACCAATCTTCAAAACCATTAGTGCTAATTCCAATATCTTTTAAAACATTATTAATTACATTATAATTTTCAATATCTAATTCTCTTTTCCAGAAATTTTTAAATACATGGTTAATAAATGATTTTGTAAGTTCAAAGTTATTATTTTTAGTCCATAATAATGCAATGGATATCAATTGCGTATTCCATATTTTTTGAGGACCTCTCACTATTATATTTCTCATATTAGCATGCCTTCTACAATCCATATATGAATATTTAACTCTTCTCCATTGATGATCATTTCTATTGCTCTCTATAACATTTCCTTGATCATCAACTTTTGCGCTGCCTAAATAATCTGGTATTTCTAATACATACGGTAGCCAATTTATTTTAAGTTTATTATTATTGGCAAATTTAATGCTAGGTTCAATTGCTAAGTAGGCATAGGGACTTTTGAAGTCTATATATATATTTATTAGTTTTTTTTTCATAACTATATACTTTTATATAATTTATTAAGCTTTTTTTTAGTGGTATTAGCTAATTCTATATCATTAGTATTTAAAGCTTGTGTAATTAATTCTTTATAGGTTTCTATAAGCTGATTTTTGTCTTTTCCTAAGCTATTATAAAATATTTTAGAAGAGGTTTTAAGTAAACCAATAGCATAATCTATATTTTTATTTTTAATTTCTATTAAAGCCTTAGTATGCATGGCACTTGCTCTAAATATTGCACCTTTTCTATTTTTTTCATTTATAGCACGGGGGTTAGATTTTGCTATGGCTCTAGACATAATTAATAAAGCTTCATTATGGTAGTTTAGAGCAGTGTCATATTGTTGTAATTTTCTATTTGATAGGGCAATAAAATTTAAAGCTTCGGCTATATCTGTATGATCTTCTTTAAGTATTTTTTTTCTAATAGATAAAACTTCTTGAAAAGAAATTTCAGCATCTTTGTACATTAAAGATTCGTATTGAATAATTCCTAAATTTTCTATTAATGTAGCAGTATAATAATGCTCTTGACCAAAATCTATTTTAGATAATTTAATAGCTTTAAACGTTTCATTAATAGCTTCTTTTAATTTACCTTCTTTATAAAAAGCTTTAGTATTTTTTAGAGATTCTCTTAGTTCTATAGATTGAGTGTTAGCTATACTAATATTTAGAGAGCTAATTAATAAAAATATTGTAAGAATTTTAAGTATGTACATATTTATATTATACCATTGACTATAGATATTTTAAAATTTTATTTTAAGACTTCTTTTTTAAAATAATGATAATAAGAATAGTCACTACCAATGTCCACCCTAATTACTTCGATTAATTCCCATCCATCTCTACCCATATCTAAAAGTGGAAAGTGAGATAATAAATCACGTGGCATATCTTCCAATTTAACTTTAAGTATTTTATATTGAAATATTTTCATTAGTATTTTTACTTAGAACCTGATCTTAATTGAACAAAATCATTATTAAGACTGTTTTTATTCAAATTACCATCTTCATCTAATTTAAATCTAAAAACAGTTAATTCTTTACCTATTTCATCTAATAATACCTTTGACTCTAGTATTTGTTGACGTATTTTTGTTTTTGGGTTTACCACTGTAACTACAACGAGCGCTTCAAAGGGGTTAAATGCTGAGAGATCTTCTCTATATAAGTGTAAATTTACAATGTGTTCCCCAGGGTTGATTCCTCTGCTGTAAGCAACTTCATAATTAATTGGAGTAGGGTCTTTATAAATACCAAGATCATCTCTTAGTAAATTAAAAAATAATCCTCCTCTATTAGAGTAACCTACCGGAATATCCTCAGGAGCTTTTACCCATAGGTCCACATCCACATCTCTATCTTCAGGCCAAAAAACCTCTATAATAACGTTTCCAGGTGGATCAGATTTTGTTGCGTCAGTTTCAGCTGGTGGGTTTATGAAAGGGAGTAATAATACTACTAAAGACACAAATCCAGCTAAAGCCAGCATTATAGTGTCTCTAAATACTGTTCCAGAATTATCATTATCTGATCCATATATGTCTTCTGACATTAGCTATCCTTGTATAATACTAAAGTTTTAAATTAAACATTATTTTATAAATATGATATATTTATATTTAAGTAATTTTTTATATCATAAATTATATTACATTCTGATTATAACTGGAAATAGTTTTTTATAATGAATATTCAAGATAAAACAAAAATAATTTATAATAACTGTAAAAAATTAAAACCTTTTGATTTAGATAATCATATAGAAATAAATAATACTGAAGAGGCGTATCTGATTCAAGATGAGTTTATTAAATTAAAAGTAGATGAGGGATATGGTCTCATAGGTGGCTGGAAAATAGCATTAACAAATCCTGAAATGCAAGAATTAGTAGGAGTCGATAGACCAGTTGAAGGAGCAATATTAAAGCCTTTAATATATAAAAATAATATGTCTTTAAGGCTTAATAATTATTGCCATTTAGGAGCTGAGGCGGAAATTGCTCTTAAAATAAATAAAGATATTCCTGTAAAAGAAGGAGGTTATTTAAATAAAGAAGAAATACTTCCTTATTTAAAAGAAGTTATGGTTGCTTTAGAAATAGTAGATGATAGAAACGCAGGGTCTAATATTACTTTTGAAAAGTTAGTAGCACAGAATTCTATGAATTATGGATGTGTTTTAGGAGAGCCTGTTGAAATAGATTTAATGTGTTTAGATTCTTTACAAGGAAAACTTATAGTGTCCGGAAAAGAATTTGGAAGAGGAATTGGAAAAAATGTTTTGCAACATCCCCTGAATTCTGTTTTATATTTAGTCAATAATTTAATTAAAAGGGGTAGAGGTTTATATGCTGGAGACGTTGTTTTAACAGGATCCATTAGTACTACTTGCTGGCCTATTCATGGCGATAAAGTAGAAGCTCATATTGATATGTTAAATAGTGTTTCTTTTAATGTAATTTCTATATAAGTAAAAAATTGCAAATAAGGGATAAAAAATCAATAGTATGGTTTAAGGAAGAATGGCACGATGGTTCAAAACCTATTATGTCATCTATGAGCCAGTCTTACATGCATGGTAGTACTATCTTTGATGGTGCAAGGGCATATAATAATTCTATACCTGATTTGCATAAGCATTGTGAAAGGTTAATTAATTCTTCAAAGGTAATGGGATTAATCTTACCTATAAGTAAAGAAAAATTAATAGAGCTTTGTAAAGAAGGGGTAAAATCTTTTGAAGAAGGTGCAGAATTATATATACGGCCAAGCATATTTTGTGATGATGGTTTTTTAATACCTGATGCAAAATCAAGTAAACTAGCCATCACAATTTTTAGAGCTCCTATGCCATCATTAGATGGGTTCACAGCAATGTTAAGCTCTTTTAGAAGGCCTCATCCTTCAATGGCCCCTACTTTAGCTAAGGCCTCTTGTTTGTATGCTAACACCTCTAGAGCACTAGCTGAAGCTTCAGAAAATGGGTTTGATAATGTAGTTATGCGTGATGGAGAAGAAAATATTGTGGAGTTTGGAAGTGCAAATTTATTTATTGTGAAATCAGATAGAATTATAACTCCTAAATGGAACAAAACATTTCTTAATGGCATTACAAAACAGCGAGTTATTGCTCTATTAAAAGAGGAAGGCATAGATGTGCTAGAAACCAAAGTAAGCGAAGAGGATTTGCTTTCTGCTAATGAAGTATTTAGTACAGGAAATTTTGGTAAAGTATTACCGGTAAGAAAAATAAATCAGGTTGAATATGAAGTTGGTTCCGTTTGTAAGAAAGCTATTAGTTTATATCAAAAATATGCTTCAACTTATTCTATTTAAATTAAAGCATATTTTTTATAATAAAGTTAAAAAGTTAATTTAACTCCAAGGCTTAAAGTTCTGCCATATGTTCCTGCTGTATCTGATTCAGAATATTTTTGATCTAACATGTTTTCTATTTTAAACTGAATTTTAGTTTTACTGTCTACGCTATAATTTATATTGCTATGCAATAAAGCATATCCAGCTATATGCCCTCCAGTAAATGCACCATCTCTAGCATTTGAATGGTATTCAACAAATGAATTTAAAGATAAGTGAGAGAATTCTTTTGGAATCCAATTAATAGACGTTTTACCAGAATGTTTTCTTCTTCTAGATAAAGACCGACCATTATTATTTGTTGTTAAAAAATTATAATGTGAATTAAATGTTATTTGATTATTAGGAAAATATTTAATAAATATTTCTATCCCATTATTTTTTGAACTACCTTGGTTTGAATATTTGTATCCGGGTGCTGGCCCATATCCAATAAGGTCATCTATTTGTGTAGAAAATAATGTTAAATCAGCAATGAAATTTTTATTAAAAGCATTATATTCTACACCAATATCTCTACTACGACTAGTCTCTTCTTTAATAGAAATACTTCCATAAGAGCCATAAATCTCATCCAGAGTTGGAGCTCTATAACCAGTGCCATAACTTGTATGCAATCTAAAACCAGAATTAAATATAATATAACTTCCTGCCATTCTATAGGTTGCAGATAGTCCAAATAAATCATGATGATTGCTTCTTAAACTCCCATCTATAAAAAGGTTTTTAATAGTATTATTTGAATAAGAAAAAAAACTTGAAGAAGAAGAAACTTTAAAATCAGAAGCACTATATTCATCTTGTGTTTCCATATGTGATCGTTCAGTTTCGACGCCTAAAATAATGTTTTCTTCATTAGTAATTGGTATGTTGAATTTTAATTTTCCAGCATTTAGATCAGCAATATAAAATCTATATTTTCTATCCTCTTTTAGTTGATATCGCCTTGCCCTTGCTGTTGATACTGAAGCTTCTAAAGAAAATAATTTATATTCTTTATTTAAAGATAAACCTGATTGCCAATCCAATAGATTTGTTTGTCTATCTGCATCATAAATTGGACCAAGAGGGGCATCATCTTCTTCTATTTCAGAAGTAAAGACTCTGGATGTTAAAGATATTTCAGTCGAAGAATTTAAATCATAATCTAGTGCAAAGTTAGCGCTATCAATATTATAGCTATCATTTTCGTCATATCCTAAAGACTTTTCTGCTGCAGAAATTCCAGGTCCTTCACTATGATTATAATGTATTGAAAAATATAAGTCTTCAATATTTCCAGATATACCAGTACTTATATCTTTATCTAATCTATTAGATGCCTCTATATTAAGGTATTTTATAGGTTTTTTAGTTCCTCTTTTTACAATAATATTAATAACACCACCGATCGCGTCAGATCCATATATAGCACTTTGAGATCCTCTTAATACTTCTATTCTTTCCACACCTGTTAATTTTAATCTTTCTAAATCAACAGAGCCTCTACCTGTTGAAGCATCAACTATTTTCATTCCGTTAATTAAAATTAATGTATGATCTGTTTCATTTCCTCTTAGAAATGCTCTTGTTAATGATTGTGGCCCTCCACTTTTGTAAGCTTGAAAACCTGCAGTTGCAGTTAGTATTTGTGAAACATACTGCATCCCACTTTGCTCAATTTCTTTATTTGTTATGACTGTAACTGAAGAACCTGTTTCTTTAAGCTTTTTAGGATAATAATTACCCGTTACAGTAATTGGGTCTATAACCTCAATTTCTTCGGATAAAGAATTCTTTAATAATAGACAGTAATTAAAAATGATCACTAAAAATAAGATAGATTTTTTTTTATTAAATAACATTATTTTTCAATAAAAAGTTTCACAAAAAATATTTTTTTGTGTTTATTAATAATATTATTGTTTAAGAATAATTTTCTAAAACAATGGCTGGTCGCACCATCACTTTAAATAAAGCTCTATTGAACATCCCCTTTCAATAGTCGGATAGCACCTAATTAGGCAGGTTTCCTGGCTTATGGGTCATCAATTATCCTACCTTCCCGTATTATATTATTACAGTGGTAATTTGGACACTCTCTCCATCAACAGTTGCGGGGGCAGCTGAGTTAATTATATAATTAATATCTCATTCCCTTTTCACCTATATCAAATAGGCACCTAATCAATTTATGGATAGATCAATATTTTAATTAAGTCAATTTTATGTAGATTTTTTTTAGTAAATAATTCATGTTAAAGGAATGTTAAGAAATATTATAAGATTTGCTGTAAGAAAAGTTGCATCTGATCCAAGAGTTAGAGCAAAAGCTAAAGAAACAGCTAGAAAAATTGCTAAGGGTGCAGGGGAGCTTGCGAGAGAACCAGATCCAGCAAGAAAGCTTGGACGCTTGGCAGGAAGAATAAAAAAAAGAATAATTAATAACTAGTTTTTTTTATAATAATCAAGACCATGTTCCATACACTTTTCTATTAGTAAGGCTCTTTGTTCTCCAGTTCCCCCATATTTAGGGTCAAATAATTTAAAAGCTTTAATAAACTTAAGTGCAGCTTTAAGTGATTTTATAGATTTTTTATCATTAATTAAGACAAGTTCATTTGCTGTCCAACAATCTATTTCCATTTCGTTACCGCTTTGCAAAAATATGTGGCCGTATTCATGAAGAATAAAATAATCAACTGCACCTGGATATTTCCATTCTATATTAGCCATACGTTTAACACAGTAATAAATTTTTCCATCTGGAGTAGCAGTCGCTACACCGCCTTGGGTAGCTCTGCAATTAGGTATCAATTCTGCCACAACTTTTTTTTCTATAGCAGAAGAAATTGATACGCTATTAATAATTACTATTATACAAAACAATATTTTTAACATAATCCAGCAATCTAAAATCTATACAAATACGTAATATAGTACAATAATTGTTAAAGCAAAATGAATAAATATAGAGGCATATACATGTCTAAAGATATTAATATTTTCTGTAATTATATTTATTTTTTATAGCTAGGAATACTTAATAGTATTAGATTGTAATTAAATTTTTTGTTCACGTTATTTAGTAACTTTTGGTTAAATATGATAAACCTTAATCTTTTAGATTATAAATATTTTAACATTAAAATTATATTAAGCTTTCTCGCTCTTATTTGTTTTTTTTCAACACTTAATATGATTCCGCCATTAGATAGAGATGAATCCCGATATATTCAATCAACTGTTCAAATGCTTGAAACTAAAGATTTTGTCAATATTAATTTCTTAGAGTCTCCTAGACTTAAAAAACCACCAGGAATTTATTGGCTTCAAGCAATATCCGTAACTTTTGTAAAAAAAATATTTTTCTTAGATAATGCTCCTCTTTGGGCTTTTAGGTTGCCTTCTGCAATTGGGGCAAGTGTTTCTATATGGTTCACATTTTTGTTAGGACAGCTCTTATTTGGAAGAGCTCAAGGATTTATAGCAGCTTTATTGCTAATGAGTTCTCCTATAATAATAATGGAGTCTCATATCGCAAAAACAGATAGTATCCTTTTATCTTTCTTTTTATGTGCTTTATATATTTTAGCAAAAATTATATTTTATGCTGATAAAAAATTAACTAAACCTTCAGATGTTACTATACTTGCTTTTTGGATAATTTTGGCTTTCTCTTTTCTTGTTAAAGGGCCGATTGGCATATTAATATTATTGTTAACGATTATTTGTTTTAAGATTTATAGGGAGTCCATCAATTTTAAAGACTTAAAGCCTATTATAGGAATAATTGTGTTTATATTAATTATAATACCATGGTTTATTCTTATTAAATTAGGTAATAATTCAGATGTTTTATTAAATTCTATACAGAAGGATATGGTTTTAAAATTAATAAGTGTTCAGGATTCACACGGTGCACCTCCTGGTTCATACTTATTATCTTCTATTCTAACAGCTTGGCCTATAGCTTTGTTTATGTTTCCTACAGCATTATGGTCTTTTAAAAATAGAAAGAATAAAACTGTTAAATTTTTATTGTGTTCATTAATACCTTCATGGTTGTTTTTTGAAATAATGCCTACAAAATTGTTGCATTATGTGCTTCCAT
>DQLC01000100.1 GCA_015660425.1 Alphaproteobacteria bacterium | reverse complement strand
TTTTCCCATGATCAACATGGCCAACTGTACCTATGTTTACATGAGGTTTATTACGTTCATATTTCTCTTTAGCCATTCTCTTTATCTCCGTCTATTAGATTATCTTAAGTTGTTAAGCCATTTTCTTTTTTACTTCATCAGCAATTATTTCTGGGCACTGCTCATATCTCTCAAAAAACATAGAATAATTTGCTCTACCTTGAGTTAAAGAGCGCAAATTATTTACATAACCAAACATAGTTGCTAAAGGAACCATTGCCTTTATTAAAGTTGCAACTCCTTGAGGCTCCATGCCTTGCACCTGACCTCTTCTACTATTTAAATCTCCAATAACATCACCAACAAAATCTTCAGGAGTAATTACCTCTACTCTCATTACAGGTTCTAAAAGTTTTGGTCCAGCTTTTTGTAAACCTTCTCTAAATCCTGCTCTTCCTGCTAACTCAAAAGCCATAACGCTAGAATCAACATCATGATAAGCTCCATCATACAGAACTACATGGACATCAGTAACAGGAAAGCCTGCTACCACCCCAAATGTCATAGCCGCTGCTATACCTTTTTCAACTCCAGGTATATATTCCTTTGGAATATTACCCCCAACAACTTTATTCTCAAAATTTAAACCACACCCCGGCTCACCCGGCTTAATAATCATTTTTACTCTAGCAAACTGCCCTGCTCCTCCACTCTGCTTTTTATGGGTATAATCTATATCTGCTTCACTCGTTATTGTTTCTCTATACGCAACTTGAGGAGGACCCACATTAGCCTCTACTTTAAACTCTCTTTTCATACGGTCTACTAATATGTCTAAATGTAATTCACCCATGCCTTTTATTATAGTTTGACCACTATCATGATCCGAAGACACTCTAAATGAAGGGTCCTCAGCAGCTAAACGACCTAAAGCTACTCCCATTTTTTCTTGATCAGCTTTAGTTTTAGGCTCTACTGCAACTTCTATAACTGGATCTGGAAACTCCATTTTCTCCAAGATAATAGGCTTTGAAGAATCACATAATGTATCACCGGTAGTTACATTTTTTAATCCCGCTACTGCAATAATATCTCCAGAACGTGCTTCCTTAACATCTTCTCTATGATTAGCATGCATCAATAACATACGACCAATTCTTTCTTTATTATTTTTTACAGTATTATATACTGTTGTACCCGCATCAACCACGCCCGAATAAACCCTACAAAAAGTAAGAGAACCAACAAAAGGGTCATTCATTATTTTAAATGCTAAAGCTGAGAAAGGAGCATCATCATCAAGAACTCTATTCATTTCAGATTCATCAGCTGGATTAATTCCTTTTACAGGAGGCAAGTCTACTGGTGAAGGAAGATAATCAATTACGGCATCTAACATAGGTTGAACACCCTTATTCTTAAATGCTGAACCGCATAAAACAGGAACAAAACTACTACTTAAAGTTCCTTTCCTGATACATTTTTTTAAAGTTTCTACATCTGGCTCTTTACCATCTAAATAATCTTCCATAGCCTTATCATCTTGTTCAACCGCTATTTCAATCATTTGCTCACGCCATTTTTTAGCATCTTCTATTAAAGCTTCATTAATATCTTCTATCACAAATTCAGCACCTAGGCTTTCTTCTTTCCATCTAAGTTGTTTCATTTCAAGCAGATCTATTAAACCTAGAAAATCTGATTCAACCCCTAAAGGCAACTGTATTACCAGAGGAACAGCACCTAATCTGGTCTTCATCATGTCTACACAGCGATAAAAATCTGCTCCAGTCCTATCCATTTTATTAACAAAACACATTCTTGGAACATCATATTTATCAGCTTGCCTCCATACTGTTTCAGATTGAGGCTCTACACCTGCAACTGAATCAAATACACAAACAGCTCCATCAAGGACTCTTAAAGATCTCTCCACTTCAATAGTAAAATCAACATGGCCAGGCGTATCAATAATATTAATTCTATAATCCTTCCAAAAAGCTGTAGTAGCAGCAGACGTAATAGTAATCCCTCTCTCTTGCTCTTGCTCCATCCAGTCCATAGTAGCAGCACCATCATGAACTTCTCCAATTTTATGTGATTTGCCAGTATAATACAGTACCCTTTCTGTAGTAGTAGTTTTTCCAGCATCTATGTGTGCCATAATTCCTATATTTCTATATTTATCAATTGGAGTCGTACGTGCCATTCTAATAAATCCCTAAATTACCATCTATAGTGAGCAAAAGCTCTATTGGCTTCTGCCATTTTTAAAGTATCTTCTCTCTTTTTAACTGCAACTCCTCTATTTTGAGAAGCATCAAGCAATTCATTAGCCAATCTTTCTAGCATCGTTGCTTCAGATCTTCCTCTCGCAGCACCTATTATCCATCTAATTGCTAAGGCTTGCCTTCTCTCCGGCCTAACTTCTGTAGGCACTTGATAGGTTGCTCCACCAACTCTTCTAGATCTAGTTTCAATTTGCGGTTTAACATTTTCTATAGCTTCTTTGAAAACCTTAAGCGATTCCTGACCTGATTTTTTATTTATTATTTCTAAAGCCCCATATAAAATTTTTTCAGATGTGTTTTTTCTTCCATGTTGCATTAAACTATTTGAAAACTTAGAAATAATTATATCTCTATACTTAGGATCAGGTATTAATTCTCTTTTTTGCGCTTTGCGTCTCCTTGACATAATAATCCCCTACTTAGGTCTCTTCGAACCATATTTGGAACGACGTTGACGTCTATCTGAAACACCTTGAGTATCTAATGTTCCTCTAATAATATGATACCTAACTCCAGGTAAATCTTTTACTCTGCCACCTCTTATCATTACGACGGAATGCTCCTGTAGATTATGCCCTTCTCCTGGAATATAGCTAGTTACTTCAAATCCATTTGTTAACCTAATACGTGCTACTTTTCTTAAAGCTGAGTTTGGTTTTTTTGGAGTTGTTGTATATACCCTAGTACATACTCCTCTCTTTTGAGGACAAGCCTCTAAAGCTGGTACTTTATTTCTTTTAACAGGTACTTTTCGGCCTGATCTTACAAGTTGATTAATAGTCGGCATACACATTTCCAATCAATTTTATTGGCTATTACACTAATACAAAAATATAAATTCGAAGGCCGCATAATATGTTCGAACACGACGCCCGTCAACAAATATATTACTTTTATTAATTAAAAATAATTACTCATTATAACATATACAAAATATTCTATTTATAATTATTAAAAATACCTATACTGCTTCATCAGCAGAATTACTTTCCTCTGCTATCGCTAAAACTGCTTCTTCTCTTTTTTTAATTATTTCTTGATCTTTAGTATAAGCAATTGCTTTATAACCCTGCAGAGTGCGGCCAGTTCCTGCAGGAATTAACCTCCCTACTATTACATTTTCTTTTAATCCTAATAATTTATCAGATTTTCCACCTACTGCAGCTTCTGTTAAAACTCTAGTAGTCTCTTGAAATGATGCCGCAGATATGAAAGAAGATGTGGACAAGCTGGCTTTGGTTATACCTTGTAAAACGGGTTTTGATAATGCTTTATTTAATTTCTTGCCTAATCCATCATTCTCTAATTTGAATTCTTTTTTACCTACTTGTTCTCCTATTAAAAAGGTTGTATCGCCCGGATCTACAATTTCAATTTTTTGCATCATTTGTCTAGTAATTACTTCTATATGTTTATCGTTTATCATAACTCCTTGAAGCCTATATACTTCTTGTACTTCATCCACCAAATATGCTGCTAAAGCCTCAACACCTAATGCAGTTAAAATATCATGAGGCACACGGCTTCCATCCGTAAGAGTCTCTCCTTTTCTTACCTCATCTGCTTCTTGAACTGTAATATGTCTTCCCTTAGGAATAAGGTACTCTACAGTATTATCTCCATTTTCAGAAACTATTTCTAATCTTCTTTTCCCTTTAGAATCTTTTCCAAATTGAACTTTTCCATCTATCTCAGAAATAAATGCATGTTCTTTTGGTCTTCTAGCCTCAAATAACTCGGCAACCCTAGGCAATCCACCTGTAATATCTCTTAATCTATATTCTAAAGGGATACGAGCAATTAAATCTCCCGCAAAAATTTCTTGTCCATCGTCAACACTCAAAATAGCATCAACTGGTAATTCATAACTAGCAGATGCACCAGAAGCAAGTTTTAATATATTTCCTGATTTACCATTAATTTCAAGTCTTGGAGAAAAATCTTTCATTTTAGGATTTGATTTAGTTAATTGAGAATTTGCACGCCAATCTATTACTCGTTTAGAAGAAATTCCTGTCTCTTCATTCATTTCTTCATGAATGGAAACTCTTTCTAATAAATCAGCATATTTTATAACACCTGATTTCTCTGAAATTATAGGACGAGTGTAAGGATCCCACTCTACTAATTTATCACCTTTAACTATCTTAGAACCATCAGCAAATAATAACCTAGATCCTTTAGGTATTCTATTTCGAGATCTCTCTCTCTTATTTGAATCTAGAACCACTACCTCAGCATCTCTACTCATAACGACATCCGAGCCCTTAGAATCCTTTATAATATTGCCTTTAATTAATTTTAAAGTTCCATCAATAGCACTTTCTACACTTGACTGCTCAGTTTGTTGAGCTGCACCACCTATATGAAAAGTACGCATAGTAAGCTGTGTACCAGGTTCTCCTATAGATTGTGCTGCAATAACTCCGACGGCCTCGCCCATATTAACCATAGTTCCTCTTGCCAAGTCTCTTCCATAACAAGATGCACAAACTCCTTCTTCTGTTTTACATGTAAGAACAGATTTAACTTTTATAGAATCTATATCCGCATTTTCAATTGCAAAAACATCAGCCTCATCAATTAAATTACCTGCTTTAACTAAAGCCTTATTTGTTTCAGGGTCAATTATATCTTCTGATGTTACTCTTCCTAATATTTGTTCTCCAATAGACTCAATTATATCAGACCCTTCAATAATAGTTTTTTTAATAATTCCATCTTTTGTACCACAATCATGTTCTGTTATAATTACATCTTGTGCTACATCAACCAACCTTCTAGTTAGGTAACCAGAATTAGCTGTTTTTAAAGCTGTGTCTGCAAGTCCTTTTCTTGCCCCATGAGTAGAATTAAAGTATTCCAAAACTGATAAACCTTCCTTAAAATTAGAAATAATAGGAGTTTCAATTATTTCTCCTGAAGGTTTAGCCATTAAGCCTCTCATAGCTGCTAACTGCTTCATTTGAGCTGTAGAACCTCTAGCACCGGAATCAGCCATCATAAATACTGAATTCATTTTTCGACCTACGCCTTTGGCCATTTCACTCATCATTGCATCTGTAACCTGATCTGTACACTGAGACCAAGCATCAACGACCTTATTGTATTTTTCTTGATAGGTTAATAAACCATCACTATATTGTTGTTCATATACTTTAACTAGAGTAGATGTTGTGTTAACCATTGTTTTTTTCTCTTCAGGGATAATCATATCATCTTTACCAAAAGATATTCCAGCTTTACAAGCTTCTGTAAACCCAATCTTCATTAATCTATCAGAAAATATAACTGTTTCTTTCTGCCCACAATGCCTGTAAACCATATCTATTAAATTACTTACCTCTTTCTTTTTGAGCACTCTGTTTATTAAGTCATATTTAATTTTATAATTTTTTGGTAAAATTTCTGAAATCAACATTCTACCAGCTGTTGTTTCTATAATTTCTGAATATTCTTCATTCTTCTCATCTACAGAAGTATATCTTGCTTTTACTTTAGCATGCAAAGTGACATACCCAGAGTTAAGAGCATGTTTTATTTCAGCTAAACTTCCAAAAATAGTGCCCTCACCCTTATCTCCGTCATGCATTAAAGACATATAATATAAACCTAAAACTATATCCTGCGTAGGAACTATTATAGGCTTTCCATTTGCCGGACTTAGTATATTATTGGTAGACATCATTAAAACTCTTGCTTCTAATTGTGCTTCAAGTGATAGAGGCACATGAACTGCCATTTGATCACCATCAAAATCTGCATTAAAAGCCGTACATACTAATGGATGCAATTGTATTGCCTTGCCTTCTATCAATACAGGCTCAAATGCTTGAATTCCTAATCTATGAAGAGTTGGTGCTCTATTTAATAATATAGGATGCTCTCTAATAACCTGTTCTAGTATATCCCATACTTCAGGTTGTTCTTTTTCAACCATTTTTTTTGCTGCTTTAATAGAAGTAGCCAATCCATATAACTCTAATTTGGAATATATAAATGGTTTAAATAACTCTAATGCCATTTTTTTAGGAATACCACATTCATGCAATTTAAGCTCAGGGCCAACAACAATTACTGACCTACCTGAGTAATCGCATCTTTTTCCCAATAAATTTTGTCTAAACCTACCTTGTTTTCCCTTTAACATATCTGCTAAAGATTTTAATGGTCTTTTATTTGAACCTGTAATTGGACGCGACCTTCTAGAATTATCAAACAAAGCATCCACAGATTCCTGAAGCATTCTTTTTTCATTTCTAATAATAATATTAGGAGCTCTTAAATCTAATAAACGTTTTAATCTATTATTTCTATTAATTACTCTTCTATATAGATCATTTAAATCACTAGTAGCAAATCTGCCACCATCGAGCGGAACTAAAGGCCTTAATTCTGGTGGCAAAATTGGAACCACATCTAAAATCATCCATTCTGGTAAGTTTCCAGAATTTATAAACGCCTCTACTAATTTTAATCTTTTAACATACTTCTTTCTTTTTATTTCAGACTTAGTAACTTTTAACTCCTCTCTCATAAAATCTCTTTGCTCAATCAAATTAATGGCTGAAAGCATTTCTTTAATTGCTTCCGCACCTATTGAAGCCTGAAACTCTGAGCCATAATCATCCAGAGCATCTTGGTAGCTCGATTCAGTCAACAACTGATGTATTTTTAAATCAGTTGTGCCAGGCTCCATTACAACAAAATTTTCAAAATAAAGAATTTTTTCAACATCTTTCATAGCCATATCAAGTAATAGACTAATTCTTGACGGCAGTGATTTTAAAAACCAAATATGTGCTACTGGAGCTGCTAGAGTAATATGCCCCATTCTATCTCTTCTTACTTTAGACTGTATAACCTCTACACCACATTTTTCACATACAACTCCTCTATGTTTCATTCTTTTGTATTTTCCACAGAGACACTCATAATCTTTAATTGGACCAAAAATTTTTGCACAAAAAAGACCATCTTTTTCTGGCTTAAAAGTTCTATAGTTAATAGTTTCCGGTTTTTTGACTTCACCAAAAGACCAAGAACGAATTACGTCTGGACTAGCTATTGATATTTTAATTTCATCAAAATTATTATTTATAGTTACTGGTTCAAAAACTTTTAGAAGTTTAGTCATATTTTTTTTCTCACTATTAGCTAATAAGTTAATTATAATTTATGGTTTTTTTCTACTAATCAAGCCTACATTTAAGCATAAAGCCTGTAACTCTTTTGTTAAAACATTAAAAGATTCTGGTATACCTGATTGAAAACTATCTTCACCTCTTATTATTGCTTCATATACCTTAGTTCTACCAGAAACATCGTCTGACTTTACTGTCAACATTTCTTGAAGTGTATAAGATGCTCCATAAGCTTGAAGAGCCCAAACTTCCATTTCTCCAAACCTCTGACCTCCAAATTGAGCTTTTCCTCCTAATGGCTGTTGCGTAACTAAACTATAAGGACCAATTGATCTAGCATGTATTTTATCATCTACTAAATGATGCAACTTCAGCATATAAACATAACCTACAGTTATTTGTCTTGCAAACGTTTCTCCTGTTCTCCCATCAGTAAGGGTAACTTGTCCAGAGGTATCTCGTTCAGCATTTGTTAGCTGCTCTCTAATATCTTCTTCATTTGCCCCATCGAAAACAGGCGTTGCCATTGGTACACCTTTTGTTAAATTTCCTGCTAACTCTAAAAGATCATCATCATTAATATCTTTTTCAGCATTTTTCCATACTTGGTTGCCATATATTTTTTTAAACTTTACTTTAAGATGAGATATTCTTTCTTCTTTTTGATAATCATTTACTATTGCAGATATCTGTTTGCCTAAACCCGCTGATGCCCATCCTAGATGAGTTTCTAGAATTTGACCAACATTCATTCTAGAAGGAACCCCTAAAGGATTCAATACAATATCTACTGGAGTTCCATCTTCTAAATATGGCATATCTTCCACTAAAGCAATTTTAGAAATAACTCCTTTATTACCATGCCTACCAGCCATTTTATCTCCAGGTTGAAGCTTACGTTTTACCGCTACAAAGACTTTTACCATTTTCAAAGCACCAGGTAAAAGTTCATCTCCATCCTGTATTTTATCAACTTTTTCTTCAAATCTAACTTGAAGTCTTTTTATTTCATCATCAAATTCTTTTTTTAAAGCTTCAATTTCTGACATAACTTTTTCATTAGAAACCACAAATTGCCAGCATTGTCCTAATGTAAATAAAGATAATGTGTCACTATCAATCTTTTGATTTTTTGTAAATCCTTTGGGTCCATCAACTGCTTTATTTAGTGTTAATAAACCTCTAAGCCTATCAAAAACATTATTTTCAATAATTCTTAACTCATCATCTCTATCTTCTGCAAACCTTGAAATTCCTTCTCTTTCAATTTCTAAGGCCCTTTCATCTTTATCAACGCCTCGTCTAGAAAAGACTCTTACTTCGACTACAGTACCCGTAACTCCAGGTGGCAATCTTAAAGAAGAATCTCTTACATCTGCAGCTTTCTCTCCAAAAATTGCTCGTAATAATTTTTCCTCAGGAGTAGCCGGCGTCTCACCTTTAGGAGTAACTTTTCCCACTAAGATGTCATTAGAGCTTACTTCAGCTCCTATATATACTATTCCAGCTTCATCAAGATTTTTTAAGGCTTCATCACCAACGTTTGGAATATCTCTACTAATTTCTTCAGGCCCGAGCTTAGTGTCTCTTGCCATTACATCAAATTCTTCTATATGTATAGAAGTAAATACGTCTTCCTGAACCACTCTTTCAGAAATTAAAATAGAATCCTCATAATTATATCCGTTATATGGCATAAAAGCTACCAAGACATTTCTACCTAATGCAAGTTCACCTAAATCAGTAGAAGGCCCATCTGCAATAATATCTCCTGCATTCGCTCTATCACCCACCTTAACTAAAGGTCTTTGATTTATTGCTGTATTTTGGTTAGATCTTTGAAATTTTAAAAGATTATAAATATCTACTCCAATAGTACGTTCAGGGTTATTAGGATCAGCAACACTAATAACTATTCTACTAGCATCAACTTGATCTACATATCCAGACCTTTTTGCTGCAACTGCTGAGCCTGAATCGGCAGCAACTTTTGCCTCCATACCAGTGCCTATAAGAGGGGCCTGAGCTTTTATTAAAGGAACTGCTTGTCTTTGCATGTTAGAACCCATTAAAGCTCTATTAGCATCATCATTTTCTAAAAATGGAATAAGAGCAGCAGCAACAGATACTAATTGTTTTGGAGACACATCAATATAATCAATATTTTTTGGGTGGACCATAACAAAGTCGCCATTTTTTCTACAGCTTACCAAATCATCTTCAAATTTTCCAGCAGTCGTTAGAACTGCATTTGCTTGGGCAATAGTATACCTACTTTCTTCCATAGCAGATAAATAAATAACTTCAGAGGTAACCTTTTCACCTTTAACTATTCTATATGGACTTTCAATAAACCCATATTTATTAATTTTAGCATGCGTTGCCAAACTATTAATAAGTCCAATATTTGGTCCCTCAGGCGTCTCAATTGGGCAAATTCTTCCATAATGTGTAGGATGAACATCCCTTACTTCAAAACCTGCTCTTTCTCTAGTAAGCCCTCCAGGCCCTAATGCAGATACCCTTCTTTTATGAGTAATTTCGCTGAGTGGGTTTGTTTGATCCATAAATTGACTCAATTGTGAAGAACCAAAAAATTCTCTTATTGAAGCCTGTGCAGGTTTAGAATTTATTAAATCTTGAGGCATTACTGCATCTATTTCTGAAGATGACATTTTTTCTCTTACAGCTCTTTCCATCCTAGATAGCCCAATACGATATTGATTTTCTAATAACTCACCTACAGACCTTACCCTTCTATTTCCTAAATGATCTATATCATCTACTTCACCTATTCCGTCTCTCAATCCAATTAAAACTTTTAATACTCTGATTATATCTTCTCTTCTTATCTCTGTAACCGTATCTTCTGCCTCTAGATCTAGCCTATTATTTAGTTTAACCCTACCTACTGCAGAAAGGTCATACCTTTCAGATCTTACTTCTCTAATATTTTTGTTATTTACCCAAAAAGTAGCGGGCAAGCCCTCTCTAGCAACCGCACATAAAGTAATTAATGTCCAATCACTTTCTTGATGTATAATCCAACAACCTGCAGATTCCATCAATTCTTTAGATAAAACTTTAAGTAATTTTGACTTAGAAGAAGCTTCTAACCTACATTCTACCTCTTCCTTTATAAAAGATGCTTTCGTAAAAAATAAATCGAAGAATAGCCTTTCAGAAGTTTCTTCAGTTGGAGGCTCACCAGGTCTCATTATCCTATAAATATCAGCTAAAGCTTCTACTCTTGATGATGTTTTATCCGCCTCAATTAGAGTATTTCTTATATAGGGCCCTATTGTATTATTAAATAAAATTATAGAAACATTTGTAACTTTTTGTTCTGCTATATGTGCAAGCGTATCTTCATCTAAAATTTGTCCAGCCTCAACAAATATTTCACCTGTTAACTCATTCACAGAATCAATTGCAGAATATTGATTTAATATAGCTTCATCTGGAAATACTAATGTTTTAACCCCATCCTCTTTTGCTTGTTTTAATAGTTTGGCATTAATTCTAGTTTCTTTGGGGAATACAACTTTACCTCTAATAGTTTTAATATCATAATCAAACTTCATGCCAAGTAATCTTGTATCCACAAATTCTGTAGTCCAACTATTTTTAACATTTTCATAGTTTATTATTTCATAAAAACTTTCTAATATCTCTTCATCATCCATATTTAAAGACTTTAATATTAATGACACGGGTAGTTTTCTTCTTCTATCTATTCGAACAAATAAATTATCTTTTGCATCAAATTCAAAATCTAGCCATGACCCCCTATAAGGAATAATCCTAGCATTATATAAAATTTTTCCTGAAGAATGTCCCTTACCTTTATCGTGATCAAAGAAAACCCCTGGGGAACGATGCATCTGACTTACAACAACTCTTTCTGTACCATTAACTACAAAAGTACCCTTTTCTGTCATTAACGGCATATCACCCATATAGACGTCTTGCTCCAAAATACTTCTAACCGACTTAATGCCAGTTTCTTCATCTAAATCATAAATAATTAATCTAAATTTAACCCTAAGCGGGGAAGCATAAGTAAGACCTCTTTGACGGCACTCCTCAACATCATATTTAGATTTTCCTAATACATAAGAAACAAACTGCAACTCAGAAGTATCAGTAAAATCTTTTATTGGAAAAACAGAATCAAAAACTCTATATAATCCTTGATTTTGTCCATGCTCCTTAGAACCAGTGCTTTCAAATATTAGAAATTTTTCATAAGATGCTTTTTGAACATCAATTAAATTTGGCATTTCTGCTACTTCATTAATACTTCCAAAAGATTTACGAATTCTTTTACGTCCTGTTAAACTTATATGGGGTGTAATCATTTTTGCATGCCTCGCGGTAAATAACTTTAAAATCGCTACTTAATCTAGTAACAAGTAAAAATTTAAATATTTATAGTAATTAAAAAAAACATAAAAAAAAACGACAAATAGTAAAATATTTAAAACCAATACATGAATTTTCTTAGCTTCTATCATAAAATGATCTCGGTATAATGTTGAAACTATACTCTAAAACAAGATATTATATATCCTAGAGAATAAAATATCGCAAGCTAAATAATTAGAAAGACTAAAAAAAACATATACTAAAGTTTATTAAAAATAAATAAATTTATTTTAATTCTACAGTTGCACCAGCTTCTTCTAATTTCTTCTTAATTTCTTCTGCTTCATCTTTAGATGCACCTTCTTTAACAGCCTTAGGTGCAGCTTCAACTAAATCTTTAGCTTCTTTAAGACCTAATGTAGTGATAGCTCTAACTTCTTTAATTACATTAATCTTAGATTCTCCTACAGCAGCTAAGATAATATCAAAGCTATCTTTCTCTTCTGCAGCAGCTCCACCACCAGCAGCCGGTGCCGTAACAGCCACAGCAGCAGCAGCTGAAACACCCCACTTTTCTTCAAGAAGCTTAGAAAGTTCTGCAGCTTCCATAACCGTTAAAGTAGATAACTTTTCTACTATTTTTTCTAGATCAGCCATTATTTTTTCCTTTCAAAATTAAACTGAGTATATAAAAATTTATGCAACTTCTTTCGCACCTTCGTATGATTTAGTAACAGTAATTAATTGTGTAGCAGGAGCAGCCGCAACTATAGCAATTTTCCTTGCAGGGGCTGAAAATATACCTAAAATTTTTGCCTGTATTTCTGGTAAAGATGGTAAAGAAGCAAGTTGTTTTATTCCATTTATATCTAAAACTGTTTCTTTTAATGCTCCTCCAACTATAATTAAATTTTCATTTTTTTTAGCAAATTCATTAGTAACTTTTGCAGCAGCTACTACATCACTTGAATATGCTATTGCAGTAGGCCCAGTAAACAAATCTATTATATTTTCATAAACGCTATCTGCAAGGGCAATTTTTATCAATCTATTTTTTGTCACCTTAAATGAAACATTGGAATCTCTTGTCTGTGACCTTAGGTCAGTAATTGCTCCGGCGTTTATACCTTTATATTGGGTAACAATTACGGCCTCTGCTGCTTCAAATATTTTTTTGAACTCAGCGACAGCTTTTTCTTTCTGTGATCTATTCATTTGCCCCTCTCATCAAAGCTCTATCTAAGAAATATGAATTTAGCACATGAATTTGGTGCTCAATTCTATCTATGCAGTATTTAATTCCAATATGGAAACCTGCAGTCTCAGACAGATATTATTAATAACACTATCCATTAATATAAAAAATTATAAAAATCAAGTTATTGAAAAACTTTTTTTAATTTAAACCTATATATCCAAACTATTAATATCTACTTTTATAGCAGGCCCCATACTTGAGCTAATAGATACCTTTTTTATAAACTGTCCTTTTGCTCCTGTTGGCCTAGCTTTGCTAACGGAACCAATAAAAGCAGATAGGTTTTCTAGTAAATCTTCTTCTTTAAAGCTAGCTTTGCCCACTCCTGCATGAATAATTCCAGCTTTTTCAACTCTAAATTCCACTTGGCCGCTTTTTATAGCCTTTACTGCCGCATCTACATCCATTGTTACTGAACCTAATTTTGGATTAGGCATTAATCCTCTTGGCCCTAAAACTTTTCCAAGCTTTCCTACTACAGCCATCATATCAGGAGTAGCAATAATTCTATCAAAATCTATTTCACCTTTTTCAACTTTCTCAGCTAAATCTTCCGCACCTACTAAATCAGCCCCTGCAGCTTTTGCTTCATCAGCTTTTTTATCTCTGGCAAAAACAGCTACTCTTACGGTTTTCCCTGTGCCCTTTGGCATTGCCACAACACCCCTCACATTTTGATCTGCATGCTTAGGGTCAACTCCTAAATTCATAGCTATATCAACTGTTTCATCAAATTTAACAGAAGCTCTTTCTTTTAGCATTTTAATTGCTTCTTTTAAATCAAAATTAGAATCTATTGTTAAGCCTTCGCTTGCTTTTTTATATCTTTTTGAAATTTTAGGCATAATTTACTCCATTACCTCTACGCCCATTGACCTAGCTGTACCTGCTAAAATCTTACAGGCATCATCTACTGTATGAGCATTTAAATCAGACATTTTAATTTCAGCTATTTCTTCTAACTGTTTTTTCGTTATTTTTGCAATAGGTTCATCTCTTCCTGGAGTTTGAGAAGCCTTCTTAATATTAATTGCTTTCATAATTAAATAACTAGCAGGGGGTTTTTTATAAACAAAGCTAAAAGTTTTATCCTGATAAACTGTAATAACTACAGGCAAAGGCGCCCCTTGTTCCATTTTCTGTGTTTCTGCATTAAAAGCTTTACAGAACTCCATTATATTTAGACCTGCTTGTCCTAAAGCAGGACCAACAGGAGGAGCTGGCGCTGCCTTACCTGCAGGAACCTGAAGTTTAACATACCCTGTTATTTTTTTTGCCATTTATTTATCTCCAAGAATTCATATATATTAAAATTAACCTTTTTCAACTTGTCCATAACCTAATTCTACTAAAGTAGAACGTCCAAATATTGAGACAGCAATTTTGAGTCTTTCTTTTTCTTCATCTATATCTTCCACTATACCATTAAATGATGCAAAAGGACCATCTGCAACTTTTACTGTTTCTCCTATCTGATAGATTACAGACCTTTTAGGTTTATCTACTCCCTCTTGAACCTGACTTAATATTGCTTGAGCCTCAGCTTCAGATATAGGAGCAGGCTTTCCAGAAGATCCTAAAAAACCACTTACTTTAGGAGTTTCTTTTACCAAATGCCAAGTATCATCAGTCATATCCATATTTATTAAAATATAACCTGGAAAAAATTTTCTTTCAGCATTTACTTTCTTACCACGCCTTATTTCTATCACTTCTTCCATTGGAACAAGAACTTGAGAAAATTGATCAGATAACCCTTTTCTTTCAGCTTGTTCTTTTATTACTTGAGACACCTTCTTTTCAAAACCAGAATGTGTATTTACTACATACCAACGATGTGACAATGAACCTCCATATTATTTGTCTTATAAACCAAGTATCCATCGTACTCCAAATGAGAGTATTTGATCAACACCAAGGAAAAATAAAGATAAGATAAACACCATAACAAATACCATTGCAGTAGTTACAATAGTTTCTTTTCTAGTAGGCCAAGTTACTTTTCTAACTTCCTGACGTACTTCCTTTAAAAATTTTAATGGTGCGGTTTTAACCATATTTTTATTTTCTTCCTAACATTAATGGCAGGAGCGGAGGGACTCGAACCCACAGCCCCCGGTTTTGGAGACCGGTGCTCTACCAATTGAGCTACGCTCCTAAAAATTAAGTAAACCCTTCAACTATTCAATAATTTTAGATACAACTCCAGCACCTACTGTTTTACCACCTTCTCTAATAGCAAATCTTAAACCTTCTTCCATTGCAATTGGAGCT
>DQLC01000079.1 GCA_015660425.1 Alphaproteobacteria bacterium | reverse complement strand
TCAAATCAATCTTTTGTTTTTGAATTAACAGGCTCTGCTGAAAAATTAGATGCATTTATTAAATTAATGCAACCATTAGGTTTAGTAGAAGTTTCTCGAACGGGAGCTGTAGCTATTCTTAGAGGTGAGAAAGCATTATTTAAAAAATAGTTAAATATTAATAATAACATGGAGAACTATGATGAGAGTTTATTATGATAGAGATTGTGATGTAAATTTAATAAAATCAAAAAATGTAGTTGTTATTGGTTATGGTAGTCAAGGTCATGCCCATGCGGCTAATATGAAGGACAGTGGGGTAAAAAATGTTAGGATAGCCCTTAAAGAAGAGTCTTCTTCAGTTTCAAAAGCTAAAGAAGCTGGTTATGAAGTAATGAATGTTGTAGATGCTGCAAAGTGGGCAGATGTAATGATGATGGCAGCGCCTGATGAGTTACAGTCTCAAATCTGGGAGGAAAGTTTAAGAGATAATATGAAATCTGGTTCTGCTCTAGGTTTTGCACATGGTTTGAATATACATTTTGGGTTGATAGAGCCAAGAAAAGATATTGATATATTTATGTTGGCACCTAAAGGTCCAGGACATACAGTAAGATCTGAATATTTAAGAGGTGGAGGAGTTCCGTCATTAGTGGCTGTTTCTCAAGATTCTACAAAAAATGCACTGGATATTGGTTTGTCGTATGGCTGTGCTGTTGGAGGAGGACGAGCTGGAATTATAGAAACAACATTTAAAGAGGAATGTGAAACTGATTTATTTGGTGAACAGGTTGTTTTATGCGGGGGGTTATCAGAGTTAATTACAGCTGGTTTTGAGACATTAGTAGAGGCGGGTTATGCACCTGAAATGGCATATTTTGAATGTTTGCACGAAGTAAAGTTAATAGTTGATCTTATGTATGAAGGCGGTTTAGCTAATATGAGGTACTCTATTTCTAATACGGCAGAATATGGTGATTATGTTACAGGTAAGAGAATTATTACTGAAGATACTAGAAAAGAAATGAAAAAGGTTCTTGATGATATTCAATCAGGTAGATTTACTAGAGATTGGATGAATGAATGCAAAGTTAATCAGCCAAGTTTTAAAGCCACAAGACGTAGAGCTGCAGAACATCAACTAGAAGAAGTAGGTAAAAAACTGAGAGATATGATGCCATGGATTGCTGATCAAAAACTAGTAGATAAAGACAAAAATTAATTATCTTTGATAATATTATTTTTATATATTTTATATATAATGAAAATATGCTTGAATCCTAAGCTTTCTAGGCGCATATTATAAGTATTATAACTATGAGAGTTTAAAAATGAAATTGTTTCATTTAACTATAGAATTATTAAGCAGAAGTTTGTTGGTAACTTTTCTGCAGTTTCGACTTACTTGCCCAAAGTATTAAATGATGCTTTGGGTAATTTAGTAAGTTAATATTCTATTGGAGTTATAAATGAAATATAAAAATAATAAAAATGTAAATGAAGTTACTACAGACAAGGTATTAATATTTGATACTACATTAAGAGATGGGGAACAATCACCTGGTTGTTCAATGAATTTAGAAGAAAAATTAAGAATTGCTGAAACACTTCAAACTTTAGGAGTAGATATAATAGAAGCTGGTTTTGCTATAGCTTCAAATGGTGATTTTGAATCAATTAAAAAAATATCGGATACTTTAGATGGTCCGATTATTTGTTCTTTGTCAAGAGCTGCTCATAAAGATATAGATAGATCTGCTGAGGCTTTAAGGTATGCTAAAAGAAAAAGAATCCATACTTTTTTATCAACTAGTCCCTTACATATGAAATATAAGCTTCAAATGGAACCAGAGGATGTTTTAAATATGGTTATTGATAGTGTTTCCTATGCTCGAAATAAGGTGGAAGATGTAGAATGGAGTCCAGAAGATGGTTCAAGAACAGAACATGATTTTTTATGTAGATGTGTAGAAGCAGCTATTACAGCTGGAGCTACTACAATAAATATTCCTGACACAGTTGGTTATGCTATACCCGAAGAGTTTGGATCTCTAATTAAAATGATTAAAAATAGGGTTCCAAATATCGATAAAGCAATTATTAGTGTCCATTGTCATAATGATTTAGGGCTTGCTGTTGCTAACTCTTTAGAATCCCTTAAAGAAGGAGCTCGACAAATAGAGTGTACTATTAATGGAATAGGAGAAAGAGCAGGAAATACTTCTTTGGAAGAAGTTGTTATGGCCATTAAAACAAGAAAAGATTTATTACCATATTCTACAAATATAAATACAGAAGTTATTACAAGATCCTCAAGACTTTTATCTACTATTACAGGTTTCTCTGTTCAGCCTAATAAGGCTATAGTAGGAGCAAACGCTTTTGCGCATGAATCAGGTATACATCAAGATGGAATGTTAAAACATGCTGGTACATATGAAATTATGACTCCCGAGTCCGTAGGTTTAAATAAATCAACGTTAGTCATGGGAAAACATTCTGGCCGTCATGCATTTAAAGCTAAATTAAATGAATTAGGCTACGAAGTTTCAGATAATCAATTAAATGATGCTTTTCATAGGTTCAAAGATTTGTCAGATAAAAAGAAAGATATGTTTGATGACGATATAATAGCATTAGTTGATGATGGAATATCTGATTCTGGAGATTTTGTTAAACTTAATTCATTATCTCTTACATGCGGATCTAATGGACCAGCTGTTGCAAAATTAAGTCTAACTATATTTGATACCGTAGAAGAAATTGAGATAAATGGAGATGGGCCAGTTGACGCAGTGTTTAAAGGTATATCATCATTAGTTGAAGGTAGTTATAATTTGCAATTATTTGCAGTAAATGCTGTAACAGAGGGTACGGATGCACAGGCAGAAGTGACAGTTAGGCTTATGGAAGATGGGAGGTCAGTAAATGGCCAAGCAGCTGATACGGACACAATGGTTGCCGCCGCAAGGGCTTATATAAGTGCTCTTAATAAATTGATAGTAAAGAGAGAAAAAAAATCACTGTTAAGTCAAACGATTATTAAATAATAGGGAATAAAAATTTATGTTTTCAAACTTACTTGGACTATTGTCAACTGATATGGCTATTGATCTTGGCACTGCAAATACTCTAGTTTATGTAAAAGGTCAGGGTATTGTTCTTAATGAACCTTCAGTTGTTGCTATTGTGACTAATGATGGAAAAAGTAAGGTACTAGCTGTAGGTCAAGAAGCTAAAGAAATGTTAGGTAGGTCACCAGGAAATATAGAGGTAATAAGACCATTAAGAGATGGCGTAATTGCTGATTTTGAAGTAGCTGAAGAAATGATAAAGTATTTCATTAAAAAAGTTCACAATAGAAGATCATTTACATCACCTATTATTATAGTATGTGTACCTTCTGGATCTACAAGTGTAGAAAGAAGAGCAATCCAAGAAAGTGCTGAAAGAGCAGGAGCTAGGAAAGTATTTTTAATTGAAGAGCCTATGGCTGCTGCGATAGGAGCAGGTTTACCAGTTACCGAAGCTAGTGGTTCTATGGTAGTTGATATAGGAGGAGGCACAACTGAAGTTGCAGTGATATCTTTAGGCGGCATTGTTTATGCAGAATCTTCCAGAGTAGGTGGTGATAAAATGGATGAAGCTATTATAGCATATATGCGTAGACGTTATAATTTATTAATAGGTATTATGAGTGCTGAAAGATTAAAAAAAAGTATAGGATCGGCGGTCCCACCAGAAGATGGTGACGGAGAAAAATATACAATAAAAGGAAGAGATTTAGTGAATGGAGTACCAAAGGAAATAATATTATCACAAAGGAATGTAGCTGAGGCAATAGCTGAGCCTATAGGAGCTATTATAGAAGCTGTAAAAAGAGCTTTGGAAAATACACCACCTGAATTGGCTGCAGATATTGTAGATAGAGGTATTATATTAACAGGAGGCGGCGCATTATTATCTGGAATAGATGTCATATTAAGAAAAGCTACTGGCCTTCCAGTAACAATTGCAGAGGATACTCTATTAAGTGTTGCATTAGGAACTGGTAAAGTTTTAGAAGAAATGAAAAATTTAAAATCAGTATTAAAAATAGCTTATTAAATATTTTATTAGTGGATTATTAGAATATGTCAGGTCTCTCTAATTTAAAAAAATTGCAAGTAATTCTTAGAGAAAAAACATCTAATAATATAATTTTAACAATTATCTCATTCTTGTTTGCATTTGTGTTATTATTTTCATCATATTTATATCCTAATATTAGTTATACTTTAAAAGTAAAAATTTTAGACTACTCAAGTAATATAGTTAACGCCATTTATTCACCGATAGGCACTATAAATAAGTCATTTACTAATTTAAATAATATTATAAATATCTATAATATTAATCATGATTTAACAAAAGAAAATGAAAATTTAAAAAACATTACTAATAAAATAATTATATTAGAAGCTGAGAATCAAGAATTAAAAAAATTATTAAATTTATCCAATGATATAAATTATAAATATATAACAGCAAAAATAATTTCTAAAGTAAACTCATCGTTTATACAATCAGTAATTCTGATGGTTGGAAAAAATAATAATATATCTTTGGGGAGTCCTGTTTTATATAATAATACTTTATTAGGATATATTAATGAAGTTGGTTTTAATTCATCTAGAGTTCTATCTATAACCGATATTAATGTTAAAATTCCATCTGTTATACTAGATAGAGATATAAAAATAATATTATCAGGTAGTAATAGTAAATTTTTAGAAATTTTAAATTATGTAGATACATCAGTTTTAAAAGCTGGCGATAAAGTCTTTACTTCTGGTGATGGTAATATGTATCCGGCAGGCTTATTTGTGGGGACTGTTAGAAAAAAATTAGATGGTAGTAATATTATAGAGCCATCTATAAAACTTAATGATTTAAACTATGTACAAGTAATCGGTTGGAAACCTAAAGAAAGAGGTATTGATATTAATATAGATTCTACATTGTATGAATAGGAAATAAGAATAGTATGACTTTTTATTCATATATTTTATCTAATATTTATTCTTTATCACCTTTGTTTATTACTTTAATCTTAAGTATAGTTTCTTTATTACCTATTATGCCTAGCGGAACTGAAGAAATTGCTCCTTTGTTAGGTGTTATATCATTATCTTTTTGGGTCGTAAATAGACCAGATATTATGGGATGGCTATCCGTGATAATTATTGGAATTTTTAATGATGTATTATATGGTTCTTTATTAGGTATTGCATGTTTATCTGCAATAATTGTGAGATTAATATTAATTAAAATATTACATAAAATAGATTTTACAAGCATATTTCATACTTTATTTTATGTAGGCTTAAGCTTAATTATTTGGTTGTTTATAAATAGTCTAGCGAATAATATAATTTATTCTAACTTTTATAATTATTATTCTGTAATATTTCAATTTCTTGTTTCTCTTGTTATATCTCCTATAATTATATTCATTCAATTATTATTATTAAAAAAAATGTCTATTTAATTAATGTATAATAAAAAAAAAATAGAAGATAAAATTATTAGAAGAATAGTATTATTAAGTTCTTTCAAATTATTAATTTTTTCTTGTATAATAGGAAGGCTCTATAAACTTCAAGTTGTTGACAGGAAAAAATATAAAACATTAGCTAATGCTAATAGAATTAATTTAGTTATACACGCTCCAATAAGAGGAAAAATTTTAGATTCAGTAGGCAATATTATAGCGGATAATAGAAACGTTTATACATTAACAGTAACGCCATTTCTTATAAATAATATAAACTTGACAATAAAAAGTGTAAAAAATTTAATAGATATTAGCCTAGAAGAAATTAACTTATTTTATAGTAAATTAAAGGGTTTCGAAAAAAGTGAAGTTACTATTGCTCTTAAAGAATATTTAAGTTGGAGTGAATTATCAATTATTTCTGTAAATATGCCTAATCTACCTGGTATTGATATTAAAGTTAACTCTATAAGAGAATATAATAGAGGTTCTTATTATGCTCATATATTAGGTTACACTTCAAAGCTATCTAATAAGGATAGTAAGAAAAGCTATACTTATAATATTAAAGATTTCCCATTAGGTAAAGTAGGTATTGAAAAAATTTATGATAGCTATTTACGTGGCTCTCCTGGTATAGAACAAATTGAAGTTAATGCTCAAGGAAACTATGTTAGGAGACTAAGTTTTATTAATAGTAAGAAAGGAAAAAATATTCAATTAACTATTAATTCAGAATTACAAAACTATACACATCAAAGAATAGGAGCTAATATAGGAGCAGCATTAATAATAGATGCAAAAAATGGTAATGTACTATCTTCAGCATCTAGTCCATCCTATGATCCAAATATATTTTCAAAAACATTAAATAAAATAGCTTGGGAAAAAATTATTAATTCTGTAAATGCTCCATTAATTAATAGACCTCTGAAAGGATTATATCCACCAGGTTCTACTTTTAAGCCAGTTGTTGCATTAGCTGCATTAAAATATGGCTTAATAAAAACAACTGATAAAATATTCTGTAATGGTGTATATCCTTTAGGTAATAGAAACTTTCATTGCTGGAATAAATTTGGTCACGGAAAACTAAATTTAACAGATGCTATTGCGCAATCTTGTGATATATTTTTTTATGAAATAGCACTCAGATTAGGTATTAAAAAAATTTCAGAAACTGCAAAATTATTAGGTTTTGGTTCTTACTATGATGAATTTTTTGGTGTATCTAAAAGCATAATACCAGATAAAAAATGGAAGTTAGATCATTATAATGAAAAATGGCAAAAAGGGGAAACTTTAAATGTTGGTATTGGGCAGGGATTTTTATTATCTACACCTATAGAGTTAGCCATTATGACAGCAAATTTAATCAATAAAGGGAACGTAGTTATTCCTAATATAATAAAGTCAATATCTGGAGAACCTATAATCAATAATTCTAGAAAGAATAATAATTTTAATATTGAACATTTAGATATTATTAAACAAGGAATGTTTAAGGTAATAAATTCTAATAAAGGTACAGGATGGAAGAGTAGGACTGAAGATAAAGAATTTTATATTGCTGGCAAAACAGGTACATCACAAGTAAGAATAATTTCTGCAAATGAAAGGGAAACCGGGATACTTAAAAATAAGGACCTTCCTATTAATAAAAGAGATCATGGATTATTTATTGGTTTTGCTCCTTACATTAAGCCTAAGTATATAACAGCAGTAGTTTTAGAGCATGCGGGGGGTGGTTCTAAAAGTGCAACTCCCGTGGGTAGAGACCTTCTGATTGCTAGTAGAAGAATTATTGAAGGTATAGATACTAATATTGTAGTATCTTAAGTAAAATATGATATCAGAAAAATTTTTACAATTAAGTTTAATACAAATTAAAAAATTATTATATATAAATTATATTTTATTATTTTTATCAATAAGTATTTTTTGTATAGGTTTTGTACTGCTTTATTCTGCTGGCGGGGGATCTATAGATCCTTGGGCTAGTAAACAATTAATAAAATTTATATTATCAATAGCAGTTTATTTAGTTGTTTCTCTTATAAATATCCAATTCTGGATTGGGACCTCGTATTATATATATTTTTTTAGTTTACTATTGCTTATATTAGTAGTTTTTTATGGAAATACTGGCATGGGAGCTCAAAGATGGCTAAATTTAGGTATTTTTAATATACAGCCAAGTGAGTTAATTAAATTTTCACTTGTTTTAGTATTAGCCAGATATTTTCATGCAGAGAAAGAATTAAGATTATGGGATAATATTAAAAATTTTGCTTTTCCATTATTATTAATATTTCTTCCAGCTTACATAATATTAATACAACCAGACTTAGGAAGTTCATTAATATT
>DQLC01000046.1 GCA_015660425.1 Alphaproteobacteria bacterium | reverse complement strand
TATCTCCCGACAAAGCCAGACTTAAACCACCTCCTGCAGCTGTTCCATTAATTGCCACAACTATAGGTTTTTCCATTCTATGCATTAATGTAACGACTAAATGAAAATAAGTTGTCATATCAGTAATAAAGGGACCTAAATTATCAGATTCTTTAACAAAAGAATCTAAATCACCTCCTCCACTAAACATAGCTCCTTTTGCGGTAAATATAACAACTCTTATAGATTCATCATGGTGACACTCTTTAAAAGCATCATACAAATCTTTTACTAAATCTAAGTTAATTGTATTAGCATTGTCTGGTCTATTTAAAGTTACAATTGCAATAGCATTATTTTTTTCTAAGATAACTGTTCTCTCTGACACTTTACATCCCCATATTTAATATAATAACATTTAAAATAATATAAACACACTATACATAATCTAAAAATAAAAGAAATTAGTAGATTGCCTATACGTATTTTATGGGTAGTTCCTCTCCTACTTATCACAAGGTGTATTCTTGAAATAGAAAAGTAATAATTTAAATTATTATAGAATATCTTTTCTACTTCTTATATTTAATTTATAATGATGAAATGCAAAACTTATCCTTAAATAGTATTCATGAAGAAATATGGAATCTGCTGAAAAATGCTATAGATGATATTTCATCTGCTTTTCATTTTCCTAATTTAGCTACAATCAGTTTAGATATGAATCCAACATCAAGAACTGTAGTTTTAAGAAATGATGCATTAGATCTATGCAAAGTTAATTTTAGAAGAGTAAATAGACATATAGAATGGATTGATTGGTTATATTTATTACATACCGGACATAGAAGAGCTAAATTTAGTTATGAGACAGAAATAAAAATGAATTGGCTAGCTCCATGAAAAATATATTATTAATAATAGCAATTCTATGTACTATCTTATTATATAACTCTTCTATCTATGCAGACGACTCTATTATTGTAAAAAAAATATATCCTCCAAAATGCACATTACTAAAAGAAACAAATGGTCTTTTATGTCCTAGAATAATGGAAATAGAAGTATTTATTAAAAGCAAAATAGATAAACATTTAATTAGGTGCACATTATATAGTGAAGAAGAAGAAGTTTTAGCTTTTGGAGAATCTTTTTTAATAAAACCTGGCGGAAAAATATATTTAATTCTTAGAACAAGAACAAGGCTTCATGGCTTAACTCTAATAGCTGACGCAAGATGCACCTCCGACTCATATTAACAACTTTAGTATATTTAAGTTACTTAACAAGTTCAAACGCAGAGCAAGATATCTTAATAAAACATATTTATCCGCCTAAATGTACTATATTGAAGGAGAGTAAAGTTTTATTATGTCCTAGAATAATGGAAGTAGATGTAGAAATTAAAAACAGCATTAATAAAAAATTAATAAATTGTATATTAATCAGTGAAGAGGAAGAAATTTTAGCATTTGGAGAAAACTATATATCTCCACCAGGTGGAAAAATTTATTTAACAATCAGAAAAATGAGAAGAAAAATTCATGAAATGAAGCTAATAGCATCTGCAAAATGTAAGTATAGCAATTAAAAATTATTAGAAATGTTTTTCTGCCATTTCGCATATAAAATGACCAATTATAATATGCATTTCTTGAATATGATTAACTTTATGAGAAGGAACATTTATAGAAATGTTTGATAGTTTAGATAACGTACTCTCTTTCATACCCGTAAGAGATATCGAAAACAAACCCATGTCTGTACCTATCTTAACAGCATTAATTACATTTTTACTTTCACCACTTGTAGAAATAGCAAACAGAATATCTTCTTTTTTTGCAAGGGCTTGGACTTGCCTTTCAAAAACTTGCTCATACCCCATATCATTTGCAACAGAAGTCAAAATAGAAGTATCGGTATTTAATGCAATTGCTGCTAATGGAGCTCTATCTTTTTTATACCGTCCTACAAACTCAGCACATATATGCTGACTATCTGATGCAGAACCTCCATTACCAAAGAAAATTATTTTTCCTCCTAGACTAAAGCATTTATTTATATTGATAATAGCTTCTTCTAATTGAGGGAAAATATTTAATTTTAAATCTTTAAGATTTATAGAACATTCGTCTATATATTTATTAAATTCATTTTCCAAAACTAAATTCCATAATATTTATTTCTTTAAAAAAGTATATTTTATATTATAACCTACTTTAACTAAATTAATAGGTTATTTTCTTAAGCTATAAACAAATGAAAATAAATATAAAACATAAAGAACAAGAATTTTTTGCTACAATAAAAGACCTAGATATACAAAAAACTCAATTTAAAATATAAGATTATTTAATTATTTTCTTCCATTATAAATATTTATATTATTATCAGGTATCCATACTTTTTTTGGAGGCACATCTGTTTGCCAAAAAACATCAATTGGTATCCCTCCTCTAGGATAGAAATATCCCCCAATTCTTAACCAGACAGGTTTAATTTCTTTTTCTATTCTTTTAGCTATATATAAAGTTACATCTTCATGAAAAGCTCCATGATTCCTAAAGGACTGTATAAATAATTTAAATGATTTTGATTCTAATAAATATTTATTAGGGATGTAATCTAATATAATATGTGCAAAATCAGGCTGCCCTGTAATTGGACATAATGAAGTAAACTCTGGAACACTAAACCTTGCTACATAAAGCTCATCAGTATGTGG
>DQLC01000073.1 GCA_015660425.1 Alphaproteobacteria bacterium | reverse complement strand
ATTCAACAGTCATTCCTTTTAGCATAATCGCAGCAGCAACTTCATCCGATATATTATCTGGTATTTTTACAAGACGATCAGCCGGCATTACTTTTGCTTCGGCATAACTACCTGTGGGCGGAGATGCATAAGCAACTCTGTCACCAGCCTTAAGGCCGTTAACATTTTCTCCAATTTCTTCAATAATTCCTGCTCCTTCAAGACCAAGGGTTAATGGTACAGGCATAGGATACAAGCCAGACCTATGATAAGTGTCTATGTAATTAAGACCTATAGCGGTATGCTTAATTAGAACTTCACCCTCTTTTATTGTTGGAAGGTCTACCGTTTCCCATTTCATTTCCTCTGGACCACCTTGTTTATGGACTCTTATTGCATTTGTTTTCATATTCTTTCTCCTAATCTTGTTGTGGAATCCAAAAGCATTATCATATCTTTTTATTATACTAAAGATTTTTTTAATAAAGCTAATGTTCGAGAGTCACTAATTTCTGCTGCAGCTCGGTCATAATTAGGCCCACCAGTTCTTGCAAAGCCGTGGTCAGCACCCGCATATTTATTAATTGTCACAAAAGGGCTTTCTTTAAATTCGTCCTCTAGAATTTTTTGTGTTTCCAAAGGAACAAACCCATCCTCCTCAGCGAGATGAAGCATCATAGGCTTTCTTATCATCTGCTTGTTTTCAAGAGCTTTGTCAATTCCTACGCCATAATAACTTATAGAAGCGTCAATATCTAATTGACAGCCTGATTTAAAGGCAAGAAGCCCTCCTAAACAATAACCTACCACAGCTGTCTTTCCCGAAACATTTTCGTTTTCTCTTAACCATCTGAGGGAAGCAGCAATATCATCAACCCCTTTTTCAACATCAAAACCTTTATACAGTTCAAAAGCTTTTTGAGTTGCCACTTCAGATTGGTCGGGGAGCTCTGTGAGAGGCTCTGCTTGCCTCCAGAACAAGTCAGGCACAACTACGGCAAAGCCATGTGCAGCATAGCGATTTGCCATTTCTTTTAAAAAGGGGCTCAAACCAAAAATTTCTTGCGCAATAACAATCCCAGGCGGCCTAGGAAGGTCAGAAACATAAGGGCGAGAAGCGAAGTAAGCTTTAAATGAGCCTTTATTGTCAGAAGATTTAATATCTATATATCCCGATGGCATAATGATCCCCCATAAATTTATTAATATGATATATTGTATCCATTAGAACAGAATAAGTATATATGTTTCACGTGAAACATAATAATAGGAAATGAAAGAATAAGCATGGCTAATTATCAAACTATATATGCTCTTTCGAGCGGCGCATTGCCTTCTGCAATAGCTGTAGTTAGAGTTAGCGGACCTACAACTCGACATGTTCTAAAGCTTTTAACGAACCAAATTCCAAAGCCTAGAAAAATGACATTAACAAAAATACAAACAGCAGAGCATGAAGCCATAGATATTTCATTAGTTTGTTTTTTTCCTAAAGCAGAAAGCATAACAGGCGAAGACCTTGCAGAATTTCATGTACACGGCTCTATCGCGGTTGTTGATGAGCTGTATTTAACATTATCCTCTATAAGGGACGTACGGCCAGCTGAGCCAGGAGAGTTTACTCGCAGGTCTTTAAGCAATGGCAAAATGGACCTTACAGAAGTTGAGGGGCTGTCCGACCTTATTGCTGCAGAGACAAGAGAGCAAAGAAAGCAATCTTTAAGGCAGTTAAGCGGAGAATTGTCTACTAAATATGAAGAATGGAGAAAAAAACTAATAAGAATAAGGGCAGAAATGGAGGCTATATTAGATTTTTCAGACGAGGACGATGTTAGCCAAGGGGTCGAAAGTTTAAATCTTGTTAATGACTTATCGGACCTGATAAACAATATTAATTTAGACCTTCTAAAAGGCATAGCCGGTGAGAGACTGAGGTCGGGATTAAAAATAGTGTTAATTGGAGCTCCGAACGTAGGAAAGTCTAGTCTTATAAATATTTTATTAAAAGAAGATAGAGCTATAGTGTCGGCAGAGGCAGGAACTACTAGGGACACTATTGAGGCAAGGCTTAATTTGGAAGGGATTCCTGTTACTATATTTGATACAGCAGGGATTAGAAAAACGGATAATAAAATAGAAGAAGACGGGGTAAAAAGAGCAGAGAAAGCAGCTCAAACTGCAGATATCGTTGTTTCTATCAGGAGCCCTGCAGAAAAAGGCCCTGATTTATCAGGCTATATCATAGAAAAATCAACAAAGGTTGTGAAGGTGGTTAACAAAATAGACTTAATAAAAAATAAAAACATGACTTTTCCAGACGAGCAGACCTTGTCTTGTAAAACAAAATTTGGAATAGATTGTTTATTAAAGACTTTAGAAGGAGAAGCAAAAAAGCTAGTTTCTTTATCTGATATGTCAATTGGACCCAATAGGCTAAGGCATATTGCACATTTAAGGGAGACTAAGGAAAGCTTGGAGTTGGCGAAAAAAGAGCTTAAAAAAGATAAAATGGAAATAGCAGCAGATTATGTTAGGGGCTCTTCTGTGTCTTTAGGAAGAATAATAGGCTTGGTTGATATAGAGGATGTATTAGACGAGCTGTTTTCAGGGTTTTGTATAGGAAAATAATGTTTCACGTGAAACACAAAACAAAATGTAGTAAAAGGTATTTATGAAAGAAAAAAGCATAAAGAGTGTAGAGGTAATAGTTATAGGCGGAGGCCATGCTGGGTGTGAAGCTGCGGCTGCGGCTGCGAGAATGGGGGTAAAAGCTTTATTAATAACGCAAGACTTAAGTAAAATTGGAGAAATGTCGTGCAACCCTGCAATAGGAGGGATTGGCAAAGGCCATTTAGTTAGAGAAATAGACGCATTAGATGGTTTAATGGGGCTGGTTGCCGATGAGGCGGGTATACAGTTTAGGTTGTTAAACAGAAGTAGAGGTGCTGCAGTCCGGGGGCCAAGATGCCAAGCAGATAGAAAGTTATACCGGAATGCTATGCAGAAAGCTGTAAATAATCAGAAAGGGCTAGATGTTTTAGAAGGAACTGTAGGTTGTTTTTTGAGGAATAACGATGGCAGTGTTAAAGGGGTAAAACTAGAAACAGGAGAATCATTGTTTTCTAAAGCTGTAATATTAACTACAGGCACCTTTCTAAATGGCATGATCCATATAGGAGAAAAAACCATATCTGCAGGTCGGGTAGATGAGCTTCCTTCTATAAGTTTGGCAAATGATTTGCTCTCTTTTAATTTAAAGATGGGCAGGTTAAAGACAGGAACTCCACCTAGATTAGATAAAAATACAATTGAATGGGATGTTCTAGATAAACAATTAGGCGATGAAGATCCGGAGATGTTCTCCACATATAATAAAAGGGTTAAAAACAAACAGGTTGAATGCCATATAACTTGGACAAGCTCTGAGATTCATAGTTTAATTAAGAAAAATATTAAAAAATCTGCAATGTACTCAGGGCAGCTAGATGCTAAAGGGCCAAGATATTGCCCATCGATAGAAGACAAAGTTATGAGGTTTTCAGATCGAGAAAGGCATCAAATTTTCTTAGAGCCAGAAGGCCTAGATGATAACACTGTTTATCCGAATGGAATATCTACATCTTTGCCTGAAGATGTTCAGGAGCAAATCATTAAATTAATACCTGGGTTAGAAAAAGCAAAAATTATAAGGCCTGGCTATGCAATAGCTTATGATTTTGTTGATCCGAGAGAGTGTTCTTCTTCATTAGAATTAAATAAAGTTTCAGGCTTATTTTTAGCCGGTCAAATTAATGGCACTACTGGTTATGAGGAGGCAGCAGGACAGGGAATAATAGCTGGAATAAATGCAGCAAGAAAAGTACAGGGAAACTCTTCTCTTGTCTTAGATAGGGCGGATGCTTATTTAGGTGTGATGATTGATGACCTTGTTACCCGAGGCGCCCCAGAACCTTACAGGATGTTTACTTCTAGAGCTGAATATCGTTTATGGCTAAGGACAGATAATGCAGACCAACGGTTAACAGAAATTGGTTGGAAAATAGGAGTGGTATCAGAGAAGAGATGGAAACATTATAACACAAAGAAAAATAAAATTATAAAGGCGTATAATATATTAAAAGATTTAAATATTACTCCTGACCAAGGAATAAAAATGGGCTTAAATATAAGAAAAGATGGTGTTAGAAGGACAGCTACAGACCTGCTTGCGTTCCCAGACATTAATTTTAGTAAATTAATAGATGTATGGCCTAATTTAAAAAACATAGAGCCTTATATTGCTTCACAAATAGAAATAGAGTCTCAATATGCCGTTTATATTGCTCGTCAAAGAAATGATATAAATACGTATAGAAAAGATAGTCGGTTAAAAATTCCTAATGATATTGATTATTCTTTAGTGGGTTCTCTGTCTAATGAGGCTAAAGAGGTTTTGTCACGGGTTAAGCCAGAGTCTATAGCGCAAGCATCGGCACTACCTGGCATAACTCCTGCTGCAATTGGGGCAGTAATTGTTTATATGCGCCAAAAAGCCGCGTAATTATGAATGCTTATTCATCCTCATTTTCAATGGAAGCAAAGGAAAAGCTAACGATATATAGTGCTTTATTGAAAACGTGGCAAAAAAAATTTAATTTAGTTAGTAACTCTACTTTAGATAACCTTTGGGTGCGTCATTTTATAGATAGTGCACAGCTTTATTCTTTATTGCCTAAGGAAAAAAAAGGCGCTGTCATTTATGATATAGGCACTGGAGCAGGCTTTCCTGGAATGGTTTTAGCAATAATGGGAAGAAAAGACATTATTTTATGTGAGGCAAATTATAAAAAATGCATTTTTTTAGAGGAAGTGAAGAGACAAACACAAGCAAGTGTAATCATTGATAACATTAGGGCGGAGAAGCTTCCTTCTAAATCTGCAGTTGCGGTTGTAGCAAGGGCCGTAACTTCCCTAGAGAAGTTATTAAAAATTGCGTTCCCTTTAATAAAAAGTAGAGGGGTATGTATTTTTCCTAAAGGCATAAATTGGAAAAAAGAGTTGCTGTTGGCTGAAAAACACTTTCATATAGAATATGATTTAGTAAAAAGCATTACATCTAAAGATAGTTATATATTTGTAATTAATAGTATTGAGAGCAAAAATGTCACAAATTAATAAAAAAGGTAAAATTATAGCTGTAACCAATCAAAAAGGAGGCGTGGGAAAAACCACAACAGCAATAAATACTGCTACATCTATGGCGGCTATAAAAAAATCAGTTTTATTAGTTGATCTAGATCCCCAAGGAAATGCTTCAACAGGGCTAGGAATTGAAGAAAAGAATAGGAAGCTAGGTTCATATGAAATTCTAGGAGATATTAAAAATATAGAGAGATCAATACAAAATACTATAATTCCAGGCTTACAAATAATTCCTGCTACCGTTGATTTAAGCGCAGTAGAAGTAGAATTGGTAGATACACGAGACCGTATGAAGCGTTTGCAAAGATATTCTGTAGAATTAAAGAAAAAATACGATTTTGTTTTTATTGATTGTCCACCTTCATTAGGTTTATTAACAATAAATGCTTTAACAGCAGCGGATTCATTATTGATACCGCTGCAGTGTGAATTTTATGCATTAGAAGGGTTGGCTCATTTAAAAAAAACTATTGCAAGAATCAAGCAAAAATTAAATCCGGACATATATATAGAAGGAATATTATTAACCATGTATGATAAGAGAAATCGGATAAGCCTAGAGGTAAAAGAAGAGGTAATAAAATATTTTGGCAAAGATGTCTTTAAAACTATTATACCTAGAAATGTTAGATTGTCAGAAGCTCCTTCACACGGTTTGCCGGCCATATTATATGATATTAATGCTCCGGGAAGCCAAGCTTATATATCTTTAGCAAAAGAAATGATTACAAGGATAAAATAGGAGAGACAAATGTCATCTAAAAGTAAGCGTGGATTAGGAAGAGGGATAGAGGCTTTATTTATAGAAAACAACGAAATAAATTTAAACAAAAGCATAAATAATAATCTATTAGATTTTGTAGCTATAGAGTTGCTCGAGCCAAATCCCTTTCAACCCAGAAAACATTTTAGTAAAGATTCATTGAGAGATCTCTCTGATTCAATAAAAGATAGAGGGATTTTGCAACCTATAATAGTTAGGCCTAAAAAGAATAAAGCAAATGCATGGCAAATAATTGCAGGAGAAAGACGTTGGAGAGCTGCGCAATTAGTAGGTCTTCACGAAGTACCTGTTTATATCAAGAATGTTAAAGATGAAGAAGTTGCTATTATAGCTTTAATAGAAAACATACAAAGAGAAGACCTGTCTCCGATAGAAGAAGCTAAAGGCTATAAGAAGGTAATGCAGAAGTTTTCTATTACCCAAGAAGAATTAGCCGTGACAATGAGGAGAAGTAGAAGCTATGTTACTAATTTTATCCGGTTATTAAATTTACCTAAAGAAGTACAAACGCTTATAGAAGAAAAAAAAATTAGCATAGGCCAAGCCAGACCAATAATAGGTCATAAAAACACCATAGAATTAGCCCGGAGGATAGTTAAGGACAATTTAAATGCAAGACAGGTAGAACTTTTAGTTAAAGATAAAAAAATTAACAGAGAAGACTCAAAAAATATAATTGATGTAAACATAAGAAGTTTAGAAAATGAAATAGAAGAAATTATTGGTTTAAAAACTACAATAAAAGATAAAAATGGAAAAGGACAAATTATTTTTTATTATAAAGATTTAGAGCAATTAGAAGAGATTATTAAAAAAGTAAAAAAATAAACTTTCTAAGTATGACTTATTAATCCTATACTTAAAATTGCCTGTTTTGCAACGATATTAGGATTGCTTTTAGGGAGTTTGCAAGATATTTCGGCATTTTCTAATAACAAAAGAGCTTTAGTAATCTTTTTTAAAGACCATCTTTCTACATGAATCTTAATACTAGCTTTTCTTTTAAAATAAATAGGAGGTTTAAAATTATCTAATACAAAGTTAATATTAGAGTTTAAAACCAAAGAATGATGAATACTATAGAGGCCCTGTATTTGTCTTATAAAAGTTCTTATAATTTGTATAGCTGAAATTCCTTCATTTTGAACTCTATGCAATACTCTATAGGCATTTTTTATATCTCCTGCCAGGCTAAAATCATATAATGCATCGATATTCATAGATGCTTGGTCACTTAAAAAAACAGAAACATCCTTTAATGTTAGTTTTTTGTTTTTACCTGCGTACAGTATAGCTTTTTCTATTTCTGATCTTGTTATTAATCGATCTATACCTAAATAGTTCGCGAGTAATTCTTTGCTTTCCGTATCAATGCTGATACTTTCTTTATCTAACATGTTTTCAATTAAGTTTAATATATTTTTCTTATCATCATTATAACATGGAAGAATAGTAGCTTCTTTATGAGCTTCAAAAAATTTTCTAAGTTTTGATCTTGGAGAAAGATTTTCACTTAAGATTATTATTAAGCAATCTTTATGAGGCTTGAGAAGATATCCCTCTATAATATTAGAGAGACTATCAGTTGCATCTTTTATTCTAATAATTTTTTTATTATTAAGTAAAGATATGGAGCTTGCTTCTATATCTAAACATTCAGGGTTAGATATTATAGCATTTAATTCAAGATCAATTATATTAATAGAATTAATCTCGTGGTTCATGTTTTTAAAAAAATTATTAATAATTAAAGAAGATCTCTCGCTTATTAACCCATAATCTTGGCCATATAAAAGTATAGCAGGAGTATTAGGATTTTGGTCCTTACAGAATTGATCTATTTTATAGTTCTGAATTTTCATTTTTTAACATAAACAAATGTATTTTATCTAAGGTAAGTCGAGCAGCAATAGTAGCAATCTCTAATTCCACAGATTTTTTAGATGCTATCGTACTAATTAATTCGTCCTCTAAAACATTATAAGCCCCTTGAGCAGTAACCATATCAGAATAAACACTAGTATTGTTTTTACTATCAAAAATTGCAAACTTTATAAGTAAAGTTTCTTCATACCTTCTCGTCGAATTTGATGTTGACCTAATAAGTTCTCTGTAATTTTTTGTAATAGTCCATTTTAAAAAGTAATTAGTCTTACTTATTTTTGTTGTGCACAATATAGATTTTAATTCATTTTTAAAAATTACTTCATAGAGAGTTGCTGGATTTTTTTCGTTATCAACTTTTATCGAGCAGAGTTTAAAATTAATATTCTCAGATTTATAAACAGGCTTAAATTGGCACGAAAACAATATTAGGACTGATGCTAATAGCATGATCTTAATTAAGTATTTATGTATATAATTTTTAAATAACAATGTTAACTACTTTTCCTGGTACTACTATAACTTTTTTAGGAGTCTTATTTATGATAGCCTTTTTTATATTATTTAAGGCAAGTGCACTCTCTTTCTGATGATCTTGATTGTCAGCTTTATCTTGGTCAATTTCTATAGTATTTTTAAGTTTTCCATTAATTTGTACAGCTATTATCAACTTTTTATTTTTTAATAAAGTTTTATCTATATTCGGCCATTGTTGCTCTAAAAGCAAAGTTTTTTTATCTATACATTTCCAGAGTTCTTCTGTTATATGTGGCGTTATGGGGGCCATCATTATTAAAAATGATTTCCAGCCTTCTAATATAATTTGTTCTTTTATAGGCTCTTTAGAGTTTATTTTGTAGGTAAGTAACACATTGGATAGTTTTCTTATACTTGCAACAGCACTATTATATTTAAAAGATTCTATGTTTTCCGAAGTGTTTTTTATACATAAATGAATTTCTCTTCTTAAGTTATTCTCATTTTCATTTGCTTCTTTAATAATAGTTCTATTTTCTTTATCAAAAGAATAATTATGAAAGTGTGCCCATATTTTTTTTAAATATTTCCAACAGCCATCAACCCCGCTTATACGCCAATCCAGGTCTCTTTCTGGAGGCGAATCCGATAGCATAAAAAGTCGAGCTGTATCTGCACCATATGTATTGATAATAGACATGGGGTCTACAACATTTTTTTTTGATTTGGACATTTTCTCAGATCGCCCTATTTCAACTTCTTGTAAATTTGATTTTTGAAATGCTTTATTATTTTTAAATACAATATCTTGAGGCTCTACCCATCCGTCGGGCCCTCTATAAGTTTTGTGGCAGACCATTCCTTGACAAAACAAACCTTTAAAAGGCTCATCAAAATTAACATAATTTGTTTTTTTTAATGCTCTACTAAAAAATCTTGCATACAGCAAATGAAGTATGGCATGTTCAATCCCCCCTACGTATTGGTCAGGCGGAGACCACTTAAGCATTTGTTTTTTCTCTATCGGTGTTTTAGATTTAGGTGAGGGATATCTAAGAGCATACCACGAAGAATCAACAAAGGTATCAAATGTTTGGGTTTCTCTTTTCGCTATATTTCCACAAGCGGGACAAGCAACTGTATGCCATTTTTTATGATGGTCTAGAGGATTACCAGACTTATCAAACGTTACGTCATCAGGAAGTAAAACTGGAAGCTCAGAATTAGGCACAGGGACGATGCCACAATCATTACACAGAATAATAGGAACAGGACAACCCCAATATCTTTGTCTCGAAGCACACCAATCATGTAATCTAAATTGTTTAGATTTTTTTCCTATATGTTTCTCTTCTGAAATTTTAATTATATGCGCTTTTGCTTCTTTTATAGTCATGCCATCTAGAAAACGAGAGTTTACAATTTTCCCATCACCTGTATATGCAATATTGGTTATTTTATTATCCTCAATATTCTTGCTTTCAACGACTAATTTAATTGGTAAATTAAGTTTATTTGCAAAATCAAGATCTCTTTGATCATGAGCAGGTACTCCAAAAATAGCACCAGTTCCATAACTCATGAGAACAAAGTTTGCAACGTATACAGCTAAATATTCACCTTTAATAAAAGGGTGATGGACCTTAATCTTTGTATTAAAGCCTTTTTTTTCTGCTTTTTCTAGAGCTTCTTCAGAAGTTCCAATTTGATTGCATTCAAATATAAATTTTTGTAAGGCCTTATTATTTTCAGCACATACTTTGGAAATAGGGTGGTCTGGAGCAATAGCAATAAAACTTGCTCCAAAGATTGTGTCCGGTCTAGTAGTATACACCTCTATTGTATTCTTATCAGAGGAAAGGATAGAGTTTTTAGAAATCTTAAAATTTAACTTAAGGCCTTCTGATCTTCCAATCCAATTTTTTTGCATAACTTTTACTTGTTTTGACCAATTATCTAATTTATCCAAACTGTCAATTAAATCATCTGCAAATTCTGTAATTCTGAAAAACCATTGTGGAAGTTTCCTTCTTTCTACTTTAGCACCGGACCTCCAACCCTTTCCATCTATAACCTGTTCATTAGAAAGTACGGTTTGATCCACAGGGTCCCAATT
>DQLC01000035.1 GCA_015660425.1 Alphaproteobacteria bacterium | reverse complement strand
CTAATACTCAAATAGGAGGAGTAGTAGAAGGATTAGATGTGTTTTCTATAGGGGACACATTATTGAATAACCCATCAATGAATATTGTATATGTTATAAAAAATGAAGATAAATTAATAAAAATTTCGCAACTATTTTCTGATATTTACCCTAATATAAACTATATAAAGATACCTGCTTGGGACTGTTTGCCCTATGATACTGCTTCACCTAGCGCACGTGTTACTGGAGAAAGAATAAATAGCTTTATAAGATTAGGTAGTGATGTAAAACCAATACAATTAATTCTAATTACAATTAATGCTCTATTACAAAAAAATGTTCCTTTTAAAGATTTTCCTAAAAGTGTTTGGCAAATAAAGGAATATTCAAAAATCATATTATTTGATTTTACTAAAAATATTATTAATTCAGGTTATAGAAGATCTGGAACTGTTATGGATATTGGTGAGTTTGCTATTAGAGGAGGTATAGTTGATATATTTACTCCAAACTATTCCTCTCCATTAAGAATAGATCTTTTTGGAGATGAAGTAGAAAGTATAAAATTTTTTGACCCGCTAACTCAAATATCTATAAAATCTATAAATGATGTAAAAATTCTACCTATATCTGAAATATTACTAAATGAAGATAATATAAATTTATTTAAAATAAATTATAGAAATTTGTTTGGTATAAATTCATTACAGGATGAATTAGTTCAATTAATTTCTCAAGGTGAAAGGCCTATTGGATTAGAGCATTGGGCTACTTTATTTCATAAAAAACTTGAAACATTATTTGAAATATTAGATGAACGGTATTCTTTTATATTAGATTCCTCATTTGATGAGTATAGTAAAATGCGTTTTGATGATATTAGCGATTATTATAAATCAAGAGACATAACCTATCAAGAAGCTAAAATAAATAAAAATATAGACAATTGCTATAAGCCAGTTCCTGTAGATAGTATATACCTAAATGAAAAATTGCTAAAAAAATACTTAATTAATAGGGCAGTTTTATCTATTTCTCCGTTTAAAAACCTTAATGTAAAAAATAATATTAATGGAGTTAATGTTCCTAATTTTTGGTTGAATAGACATATTAACTCAGCTGATATATTAAAAGAATTAATTAATTATATTCAAAAAAGAATTGATGCTGATTATAAAATTATTATAGCGTGTAGATCTGAAGGAAGTAGAAAAATTCTTGCAGAGCAATTAAATAAATCTGATCTTTATAATATTGATTTTGGAAGTTCTTGGTCTAAAAAAGTTTTAATTAATAATAAGATTGTATCACTTTTTATTTCTAATTTAGAGCATGGTTTTCAATTAGAAAAAATTATAGTGATTTCAGAAACAGATATTTTTGGTAAAATATATTCTCGTAAAAATAAAAGAAAAAATCTTGAAACAGCAATGCAAGAGGCAGAAGCGTTTATAGCAGGAGATTATTTAGTTCACATTGAATACGGCGTAGGTAGATATAATGGACTTAAAGCAGTTGAAATAAATAATGTTAAACATGATTGCTTAGAATTATCATATTTCTCTGAAGATAAGCTACTTGTTCCTGTTCAAAATATAAATCTTTTAAGTAAATTTGGAGGTAAAAATTCTGAAGCTAGATTAGATAAATTAGGAAGTAAAACTTGGATTAATAAAAAGAAAAAAGTTAAAGAAAAAATTAGAGATGTTGCTGAGACATTAGTAAGAACTGCTTCCTCTAGAAAGTTAGGGAAAGCAGTAAAATTATTTTGTAATAATGACGATTATCAAAATTTTGTTTCTAAATTTCAATATTATGAAACTGAAGATCAATTAGAAACTATTAAAGAGGTGTTAAAAGATATCAACTCTGAGCAGCCTATGGATAGATTAATTTGTGGCGACGTAGGTTTTGGTAAAACAGAAGTAGCAATGAGGGCTGCATATATTGCTGCTAAATCTAATTCGCAAGTAGCGGTTATTGCTCCTACTACAATATTAGCGAGGCAACACTATGAAACTTTTAAAAACCGTTTTAAAGGTGAAGGAATTTCTATATATCACTTATCAAGGTTAACAAGCGAAAAAGATAAAAGAAATATTATAAAAGATTTAAAAGAAGGTACTATTGATATAGTTATTGGGACACATGCATTATTATCAGATAAAATAGCATTCAAAAATTTATGTTTATTCGTTGTTGATGAAGAACAAAGATTTGGAGTAGCTCAAAAGGAGCGTCTTAAAAATATTACACATAATGCTCATATACTTACACTAACAGCAACACCAATACCTAGAACATTGCATATGGCTTTATCAGGGATAAGGGATTTATCTATCATTGCCTCGGCCCCTGATGACAGATTGCCAATTAGATCTTTTGTTGTTCCGTTTAATGATTTTAATGTAAAAGAAGGAATTCAGCGAGAAATCCATAGAGGAGGGCAAGTATATTGTATAGTGCCTAGAATAAAAGACATCAAAGAGTTTTATAATAAAATTAAAAATTTAGTAGATAAGGTATCCATATCTATTGTTCATAGTAAACTGTCTGGAAAAGTTATTGAAGATACTATGATGAAATTTTATGAAGGAAAATCTAATATACTTATAGCTACATCTATCATTGAGAATGGATTAGATATTCCTAATGCTAATACAATATTTATTTATAAAGCAGATATGTTTGGATTAGGACAATTATACCAATTAAAGGGAAGAGTAGGGAGATCAGATAAGCGCGCATACGCTTACTATCTTTTAAATAATAATAAACAAATATCTGCAAACGCAGAAAAAAGATTATATGCTATTCAATCTTTGGAAGGGCTTGGAGCAGGTTTTAGCTTGGCAGCTCATGATTTAGATATTAGAGGAGCAGGTAATTTATTAGGTGACGAACAGTCAGGACAAATTAAGGAAGTAGGTATAAATTTGTATCAACAATTACTTAATGAAGCAGTAT
>DQLC01000103.1 GCA_015660425.1 Alphaproteobacteria bacterium | reverse complement strand
CAAGAAAATAAAGCAAGAGAGATAGATAATATATAAAAGTATTTCATAGGTATTTAAAAGAAACAATCTACAACTATCTAAGAAAAATTCAAAAGATTAAATTAATTATAACAGATGTTTATTTAAACTTAATTGAAGTGTTTGATCTGAACAACAGCCTCCATATTGAATGAAAACATTAAGATCATTAATATAAACCAATTCATCATGTTCAATTACTGGAGGGTTTTCGTAAAAATTAATTGTAGGAAAATTGTTAGAGGTGATATCTGTCCAGCTATTTTCTGAGTAATTAAATGTCCATGTACTCATTTTACGAGTGCCTTTAGAACCGCCAAATAAAATTGATACTTGATGATGGTCACTATACACAAAATTGGTATGGTCGGTATCAGGCGGATTTGTAACATGTAATTTTGTCCAGTTTTCTGTATCAAGATTAAATGCCCAAGTTTGAGAGTTGGTGAACAAAAGTAGCTTTCTTGCTGATTTATCGTAAGTCATATTGACATGGTCTGAAACAGGAGGAGTATTTTTAGGATTTAACTTTTTCCAAATACTCGTCTTGCAATTGAATTCCCATATATCTGCAAAAGAAGCCCCACCATTTAAACTCCGACCTCCAAAAATAAGAATCACGTCTCTGGCTGGAATATAAACCATTCCATGCATTTGCCTTGCTTCAGGTGGAGTATTAGTTGAACGTTTAGTCCATGTATTTTTGCTGTAATCATATTCCCAAAGATCGTTGAATACTTTGGAGAAATCCCCTCCACCAAAAATTAATACCTTATGTCTTAACTCATCATACACCATCGAATGACTTGTCCTCCACGGTGGTGAATTTGAAGGTTTTAAGTTTGTCCAAGTTTTGGAATTGTAGTCAAATGCCCAAGTTTCGTTGATATCATCAAAGTCGGGAAATCCAGATCTACCCCCATAATTAATAATTTTTTTATGTAATGTGTCGTAAGCCATTGCATTACTTACGCGCATACTAGGACTATTTGTTGATAGGCGTGTCCATATGCCAACATTTTGATTATTACAATTTGTTATAGTAAATAATAAGAATAGAACAAAAATTCCTCTAAAAAAGATTTTAGTTGATTTTATAATTATATTTTTCATAGATTAAATTTTTATTTAATTAAGTGATCTACAACTATCTAAGAAAAATTCAAAAGGGGGAGTTGTTTAAATCCTTTATATAAATTGTAATTATATTAAAAGCTTATTGATATTGTCTATTGTAGTTTGCAATACTATTTTATGGACTGAATCTTTAGGGTTTTGTATTTCTATATTTAGTCTTTCTAATAATTCTGCAATAGTGTTATTTTTTGTCATCTTAATTATTTTATGGATTGAGAAAACTCCACATCAACCACATCATAAATATAAGAAGTAGCCAATTAATGAAGGTAACTTACAGACTATTTTATATTAATTTAATTATTTTATAACTGGAAATCCACGATCTCGCATTAATGCTTCAATTTTAGCATCACGCCCTCTAAATAGTCGGTATGCTTCAGCAGGATCAATTGAGTTTCTTGGTGCAAAAAGATAGTCTATTAATTTTTTAGCAACTTCTTTATCGTAAAAACCTCCTGGAGCTTCTGCAAATGCTTCAGATGCATCAGCAGTTAAAACGTCTGCCCACATATAACCATAATATGCTGTTGCATAACCTTCGCCAGAAAAAACATGACCAAAGTGTGGAGTTCTGTGTCTCATGGGAAGTTCTGAAGGCATTTTAAGCTCACTTAAAGTTTCACGTTCAAATTTGTCTACATCAATATTCTCTGGGTCAGCTAAATGAAGTTTCATATCCATAATCGCAGAGGCCAAATACTCTGTAGTCACAAACCCTTGATTGAAAGTAGATGCTTTTTTAATTTTATTTACTAGATTTTTAGGCATTGGTTCTCCTGTCTTGTTATGAACTAAAAATTGATTAATCACTGCATCAGTAGAAAGCCATCTTTCTAGCAATTGCGATTGAAATTCTGTGTAATCTCTTACTCCACTGTTAAGTGTTGGATACTTCACGTTTGATGAAAAGAAGTGTAATGCATGACCAAACTCATGAAAAAACGTAGCTGCATCATCCCAAGAAACTAAAAGAGCTTCACCAGGAGCAGGCTTTACAAAATTTGAATTATTAGATGCTAGTACATTTGTTTTCCCATCAAGCGTTGTATGGCTTCTATAAGCTGTAGCCCAAGCACCGGATCTTTTTCCAGCTCTTGCGTAAGGGTCTAGATACCATAATCCAATATGCTCGTTGCTATCTTTATCTTGTACTTCCCATACATTAACATCTTCATGAAAGACAGGTATTACCCCTTTGTCTAAAGCAATAAATTTAAAGCTAAACAGCTCACCTGCAACATAAAACATTGCTTCTGTTAATTTATCAAGCTGTAGATATTGTTTTACTTCATCAGAATTTAAATCGTACTTTAATTTTCTAACTTTCTCTGCGTAGAATCTATAATCCCAAGGCGAAATTTTAATATTAACCCCGCTATTATCAGCCACAGCTTGCATGTCAGCTACTTCTTCATCAACTCTAGCAATAGCTGCTGGCCATACAGCCTCCATCAAAGCCATCGCATTTTCAGGATTTT
>DQLC01000052.1 GCA_015660425.1 Alphaproteobacteria bacterium | reverse complement strand
GTTCATAGATTAGATAAAGATACTTCTGGTTTAATGTTAGTTGCAAAAAATGATGAGGCACATAGATACTTATCAAAAGCAATTTCAATAAAACAAGTAGAAAGAAAATATAAAGCAATAGTATGGGGAGTACCTAAACAAAAAGTAGGCATTATTAATGCGAATATTGCTAGACATGTACATGATAGAAAAAAAATGTCTGTTGTTAAAAATGGTGGTAGAATTTCTATTACCGGATATAAAGTTTTAAATACTTATGGGTTTGCTTCATTAATAGAATGTGATCTTCAGACTGGAAGAACTCATCAAATTAGAGTGCATTTAGCTAGTATTGGTTTGCCATTGATAGGTGATCAACTTTATGCTAAGGGTAAAACTGTATCATCAAAAATGCCGAATATACTACAAAAATTTCCCAGACAAGCTTTGCATTCATATAGCATAAATTTTATTCACCCATATACTAAAGAAGAGCTAAAATTTAAAAACATTTTTCCAGAGGATATTAAATTATTACAAGAATCAATTGAAGCTTTTATATAATTTAAACTTGCTATTTAAAATAAAATACCCAATTTAATAGGTATGTACAATTTTTTAAGGTTAAATAAATGTCTAATATAACTTTACCTTCTATTTCTGCCGATGGAAGCTTAAGGAGATATATGGCAGAAATTGGGCAGTTTCCTATTTTAAGAAAAGATGAGGAATTTACTCTAGCTAAGAATTGGCTTGAGCATGAAGATATTGATGCTGCGCATACATTGGTTACTAGCCATTTAAGATTAGTTGCTAAAATTGCGATGGGATATAGAGGATATGGCTTACCTATTTCAGATTTAATAAGTGAGGGAAATATAGGTTTAATGAAAGCTGTTAAACGCTTTGATCCAGATAAAGGTTTTCGTTTAGCTACTTATGCTCTTCTTTGGATTAAGGCATCTATCCAAGAGTATATATTACATTCTTGGTCTTTAGTTAAAATAGGTACAACATCAGCCCAAAAAAAATTATTTTTTAATTTAAGAAGAATAAAAAACGAATTAAAAGTTTTTGAAGAAAAGGAACTTTCTCCAGAAATTATTAAAAAGATCTCTCAGAAATTAGTTGTTGATGAGCAAGAAGTAATAAATATGAATCAAAGAATTGGTGGAGATTATTCTTTAAATGCTTCTAGAACAATTGATGCAAATAAAGGAGATTGGCAAGAGGTATTAGTAGATGATAAATCAATAGATCAAGAAACATATGTTTCAGAAAAGCAAGAATTAGATAAAAGAAAGTCAATGTTAGGAAACGCATTATCTTTATTGTCTGAGCGAGAAAGAATAATATTTAGTTATAGAAGACTAACTGATGAACCTAAAACACTAGAGGAACTCAGTAAAGAATTTAATATTAGCAGAGAAAGAGTTAGACAAATTGAGGTAAAAGCTTTTGATAAAGTGCAAATAGCAGTAAAGAGTATAAGTAAGTCACAGAGTAATTTGGCAATAGAAAATAATAAAACTAATTAACTTGTTTAAAAGGATCTTTTACCAGAATAGTATCTTCTCGTTCAGGAGATGTTGATATCATAGAAATAGGACACTCAATTAATTTTTCAATTTGTTTAATATATTTCTTTGCATTCGCGGGAAGATCAGTAATTTTTTTACAATTTTGGGTGGAGGACTGCCAACCCTTTAATACTTCATAAACAGGTTTTACTTTATTCATTTCTGTATATGTTTCAGGAACTGTCTTAATAATTTTATTATTTAATTTATAGCCTATACATATTTTTATTTCTTTAAAAGTGTCTAATACATCTAGTTTCGTAAGGGCAATACCATTTACACCTGATAATTTAATTGCATAACTCACCATTACTGCATCTAACCAACCACATCGTCTTTTTCTTCCAGTTACTACGCCAAACTCATGACCTATTTTCCCTAATAATTCTCCAGTGTTATTATTTTGCTCTGTAGGAAAAGGACCATTACCTACTCTTGTTGTATATGCTTTTGTTATACCTAAGACGTTATGTATTAGTGCAGGGCCTATACCTGAGCCTGTTGCAGCCTGAGAGGCCACAGTATTAGAAGAAGTAACATACGGGTAGGTCCCGTGGTCAATATCTAACATAGTTCCTTGAGCCCCTTCAAAAAGCACATTTTTACCTGACCTATTTGCGGAGATAATTAAGTCCATCGTGTTAGTAATATATGGCTTTAAAATTGGAGCTATTTTATTCAAAATTTTATTTATATATGCAACTTGTATAGGTTTTTTATTTAGCCCTTTTAAGATAGTATTATGGTGAGTAATGGCAGTTTTTAATTGGATTTTTCTACTTTCTGTATCATATAAATCACATACTCTAATTGACCTTCTTCCTATCTTGTCTTCATAAGCAGGCCCTATACCTCTTCCTGTTGTGCCAATTTTATTATTACCTTTTGCATTTTCCCTTAATTCATCTAATTTTTGGTGATAAGGTAATATCAAACTTGCTTTACTTGAAATTTTCAAAATTTTAGTTGTGATTTTTAATCCTTGTTTTTTTATTGTTTCAATTTCTTTTATTAAAGCCCATGGGTCTATAACAACTCCATTACCTATTATAGATAGTTTTTTTCTAATTATTCCAGAAGGCAATAAACTAAGTTTAAATACTTTCTGATCTAAAACTATTGTGTGACCTGCGTTATGCCCACCTTGAAATCTAGCTACTAAATCTGCTCTTATTGATAACCAATCAACTATTTTGCCTTTGCCTTCATCACCCCATTGAGTGCCTATTACTGTAACATTTGTCATTTAAACCTCATTAGTTTTATAATGCTTTAATAGTATTGTTCTTTAATATATGTGTGCAGTTGAACTTTAGTGCTTCTTCTTTATCTTTTACATTTCTTTTATAACTAAGAATAGTAACCCATCCGTTTTTTCTCAGTTCAGGAGGAATAGTATTATCGTGTTTTAAAGGGATGAAAATGCGCTTTTGCTTATCATCAATATTAGTTGCTCTCAATAGGCCATCAAATAAAATTGATAATCCTATACCATTATGTTTATTATTATTTAATTCTAGAATATATTCTCCTCCAAAACCTAATTCACGCTTTATATTTGATGAAAAAATTGCAAAACCTATACCTGAATAATAATTAAATCCTCTATTTTCAATAGGATCGATAGTTATCTTTATATTTTTATGGAGTTGCTTTATCGCATTACAAATTAAGGATATTTCTTGAATAAGTTTTTTAGCTTTATTTGGTAAATCAATATTAGATAATTTTTTTAATGCGCGTTCTTCTTCACCGGCTGAGTCCGCAATTTGCGCTAATATTGTCCCGCAGTGTGGGATAGTTTTTATTTTATTTATATTTTTAACTTTTAAATATACTTGCGCTTCTTTTATAGTTTTCTCATCTAATTTATTATTCTTCATTATTAAGCTTGCTAAATTAGGCGTAGTTATATCTATAATTAGATTTGATATATTTACTTGGGTTAATGCCTGAATTCCAACAGATATGACTTCAATAGCACCTTCTACGGTTGGTGCCCCAAACAACTCTATACCTGCTTGTTTTAGTTGTCTTGCAGGATGAAGCTGATTGCCTTTAGGCCTTAAAATATCACCTGTATAAGATAATCTTAAAGTATCGTTTTTATTATTTAATTTATTTGCGGCAATTCTAGCAATTTGAGGTGTTATATCATTTCTTATAAACATAGATTTATTTGAAATAGGGTCTATCACTCTAAATATATTTTGTTTATTTGTAGTATCTAAAAATAATGTATAGTTTTCTTCAAATTCTATGAGAGGAGGACTTACTCTTTCATATCCATTTAGCTTAAAGCAATTCATTAGATTTTGTGTTAGATAAGAATCTTTATAAGTGTTTTTTTCTAAAAGATCACTTATCCCTATAGGTAGTAAAGAGGCTTTTGGTTTATAATTTTTCATAATAATATTTCAAGTTTTTTTATATATTAAATCTAAATTATATTTTTTGCAAAGGTAAGTGCTTTTGCACTTTTAACTTGTGATATTTCATTTATTTCTTTTATTAATTTTGATGAAACAGGTTCGTCTATTTCTATTAGTGCTATCGCATCTCCTCCTACCTGAGTTCTTCCTAAATGAAATGTAGCAATATTAATATTAGCATCTGATAGTATGGAACCCAGAGTACCAATAAATCCTGGTTTGTCTTCGTTAGTTATAAATAACATGTTGGGGCCAAGCTCTGCTTCAATTCTAGTATTCATAAGGCCTACAATTCTTGGTTTGTTTCCATACAAAGTTCCTATAACATTTCGAGTTCTTCTTTCCGTTTCTACAGTTAAAGATATATCTGTAATATAATCCCCAGATTTTTCACGAGACGAAGTAGTAATATTCATATTTCTATTTTTTGCAATAACTTGAGCATTAACAACATTTACAGCTTCCATACTGTGTGATAATAACCCTGCAATTAGCACACTTGTAAGTGGTTCTGTATTTAATAACGCAACTTGTCCTCCAAATTCAATTTTAATATTTTTAATACTAGTTTCTGTAATTTGTCCTGCTAGTTTTCCAATTTGTTCAGCTAGTTTTATATATGGTTTAAGTTTTGGAGCATCTTCTGATGAGATTGATGGAATATTTAATGCATTGGTGATTGCTCCAGATATAAGATAATTAGACATTTGTTCTGCAACTTGGATCGCTACGTTCTCTTGTGCCTCTTCAGTAGAAGCTCCTAAATGTGGAGTAACTACCATTTGTTCTAGTCCAAATAAAACATTAGATTTAGCTGGTTCGTTACTAAACACATCAAAAGCTGCACCACTAACTTTTCCTGATTCTATCGCATAAGCAAGATCCTCTTCATTTACAAGGCCTCCACGAGCGCAATTAATTATTTTTACTCCTTTTTTCATTTTATTAATAGATGAGGCATTAATAATTTCTTTTGTAGCTTTTGTAAGCGGGACGTGAAGAGTAATAAAGTCAGACACTTTTAATAGTTCTTCAAAATTTATTTTATCTACACCAATCTCTATAGCTCTTTCTTCTGTAAGATATGGATCATAAACTTTTACATGCATTTTTAAACCTTTGGCTCTATCCGCCACTATAGATCCAATATTACCACATCCAATCATTCCTAATACCTTAGAATACAACTCTGTTCCTGTATATTTAGACTTTTCCCATTTTCCTAAATGTGTAGAGGTATTAGCTATAGGTATATTTCTCGCTAGTGACATCATTAAAGCAATAGTATGTTCTGCGGTAGTAATTGAATTACCAAATGGAGTATTCATAACAATAATTCCATTAGCTGTTGCAGATTCTATATCTACATTATCTACACCTATACCAGCGCGCCCTATAACTTTTAAATTTTTTGCATGTTTAATAATATCACTTGTTACTTTAGTAGTAGATCTAATAGCTAATCCATCAAAATCGTTAATTATGTTAGACAGATCTTCAGGAGATAATTCTGTATTAATAGTTACTTCTATTCCTTGTTTTTTAAATATTTCTTCAGCTTTTTTACTTAATTTGTCTGAGATTAACACTTTAGGCATAATACTTCTCCATTATATTTTTATTCTATTTTGGTAGATTTTTCCAAGCCCAATCAAGCCAAGGCAATAAAAGCTTAATATTAAATTTATCTATAGTGCCCCCACCCCAAATTCGAATACCTAAAGGTGCAGATGGATAATGATTTATATCATAAGCTGCTCCTTTTTCTTCTAATATACTGAAAAAGCTTTTTAGAATATTTTGTTGATTAGTAATATTCTGATCCATAAACCATGGGTCAATTATTTTTAAACATATGGATGTAGATGATCTTATTTCCTGATCATTAGCTAAAAATGCTATCCAATTTGTTTCGTTTACCCACTTTTCTATAATTTCCAAATTAGATTGGCTTCTTTTGATCATTGCATCCAATCCACCAATACTTTTTACCCATCTTAGAGAGTTTAATGCATCTTCGATACAGAGCATAGAAGGAGTATTAATTGTACTACCTTTAAAAATTTTTTCTTGGAATATACCTTTATTGGTTAGCCTGAATAATTTAGGAATGGGCCAAGAAGGAGTATATTTTTCTAGTCGTTGGATGGCTCTTGGAGATAAAACTAAAATACCATGTTGAGCTTCTCCTCCTAGTACTTTTTGCCATGAAAATGTGGTAACATCTAGTTTGCTCCATGAAATATCCATAGCTAACACTGCGGATGTAGCATCACATAAAGTTAAACCTGATCTACTATCTTTTATCCAATCACCATTTGGAACTTTTACTCCTGCAGTTGTGCCATTCCAGGTAAAGATTACATCATTATCAAAATTAACTTCATTTACATCTGGTAAGGAACCATAATCAGCATCAATTAATTTTGTATTTTTAATTCGTAGTTGGTCTATAACATCTGTAACCCAATCTCTTCCAAAAGAATCCCAAGCTAAAATATCTATTCCTTTTGCGCCAAGTAATGACCACATGGCCATTTCAAAAGCTCCTGTATCAGAGCCTCCTACAATTGCAACTTCATAATTTTTAGGTATTTTTAATATTGATTTAGTTTCGTTTATTAATTCTTTAATTTTACTAACACATATAGGTGCTCTATGAGATCTTCCTAAAATAGCATTATTTAAAAATGATGCTTCCCAATTTGGTATTTTTGAACAAGGGCCAGAAGAAAATTTTGGATTATTAGGTAATTTTAATGAGTTCATATTCTTTCCGTTTAATTTGTTATATGTATCAGACAACTTAATTTAACTTGCAATGTATTATGGTGCTACTTCTTGTCAATAATATATTCTAATTTTTTATATTATTAATTAAATGATTTAATGGACCATTACCTTTTCCTATATTTGGTGCGTATTTTATAGATTTATATACAAAAGTGTGTGCTCTCTTAACAGCTGTATTTAAATCCATTTTCTGACCTAGTCCACACGCTATAGCACTGGATAATGCACAACCGGTACCATGAGAATTCTTAGTTATAATTTTATCACTATAGAAATAGTCAATTATATCTTTGTTTATTAAAATATCTGTAAGATTTTTTTCTTTTAAATGTCCCCCTTTCATCAAAACATTACTAATACCCATTTTAATAATTTTTTTACCTGATGCTTCAAGGTCTTTAATATTATTTATTTTTATCCCTGTTATGACTTCAGCTTCTGGTATATTAGGGGTAATAATATTACATAAAGGCATTAGCTCTTGAATTAAAGTCTCTTCAGCTCCTGGAGCAAGTAATTTATACCCCCCTTTTGCAACCATGACAGGATCTAGAACAATAGGAATATTTTTATTAATTTTTGAAAGTATATTTGCAACACAAATTATAATTTTTTTATTAGATAACATTCCAATTTTTATTGCATCTGTTCCTATATCATTTAGTACACAAGATATTTGTCTTTCAATCATCTTTAAAGGAATATTTAAAATATTATGTACACCTAAAGTATTTTGAGCTGTTATGGCAGTTATGGCAGTAGTAGCAAAACCACCAAGAGCTGTTATAGTTTTGATATCTCCTTGAATCCCTGCTCCTCCTCCAGAATCAGAGCCAGCGATAGTCATTATTCTTGCTAAGTCTGTATTAACCATTAACGTATTTTTTTATTTCTGTTTTTAATTGTTTTAATGTTTTATTTAACAAAGTTTTATTGGTACATTCACCCATTATTCTTAATTTATTTTCAGTACCAGATGCCCTTAAAATAATTCTACTATTTTTTCCTAGTAAATTTTTTGCAGAATTTATTTTACTAATAATAAATTGGTCTTTTTCTTTATATTTAAATTTAGTAATATTATAGTCTAAGCTTTCTATTGTCTGAGGTAATAAGGAGAATATGTTTAATAATTCAGAGGCTTTTTTATTCTTTTCAATCATAGTAGCAATTACTTGAAGAGAGGCTACTAAACCATCTCCAGTACTACCATGTTCACCTAAAATAATATGACCAGATTGTTCTCCACCAATATTACAATTATTTCTTCTCATTTTTTCAACTATGTATCTATCACCAACATTCGCTCTTATTAAATTAACATTTAGTTTATTTAAGTAAATTTCTAATCCGATATTTGTCATGTGTGTACCAACTATAGATTTTCCAGTTAATAATTTTTGATCTAAATATCTTTTTGTTATTAATCCTATTATTTTATCACCATGAATAAAGGTACCTTTTTCATCGCAAATTATACATCGGTCTGCATCGCCATCAAGTGCAATACCTATATCAGCCTTATGTTTTTTGACCATGTCAGACATTGATTTGGGGTTAGTTGAGCCACATTTATGATTTATATTAGTCCCATCTGGACTACAACCAATAGGAATAACTTCTGCACCTAATTCCCATAAAACTCTGGGTGCAACTTGGTATGCTGCACCATTTGCACAATCTATTACTATTTTAAATCTCTTAAGTGATAATTCACTAGGAAAAGTGGATTTTACAAATTCTAAATATCTTCCGGCTGCATCTTCTATTCTTTTTGCTCTTCCTAGGTTTGCAGAATCTACTAAATTAGATTGGTTATTCTTATCCATAAGAGCTTCTATTTTAAGTTCATTTTTATCACTTAATTTTTGTCCGTCTGGGTCAAACAACTTTATTCCATTATCCTCATAGGAATTGTGAGAAGCGGATATCATTACTCCTACATCACACCTCATTGATCTGGTAAGCATGGATATAGCTGGTGTAGGCATAGGACCAACTAAAAATACATTCATGCCCATAGATATGAAACCTGCTGTCAATGAAGGTTCTATTAAGTAGCCAGATAATCTTGTATCTTTACCAATTACTACAGTATGCCGATGTGTTCCTCTAGTAAAATATTTACCTGCAGCCATACCAACTTTTAACGCTGTTTCCCCAGTCATAGGGTGCATATTTGCCCTACCTCTAATACCGTCAGTACCAAAATACTTTCTTAACTTATTTTTAGATTTAATTTTATTTTTTATCATTATCTCTTCAATTATATTATATTTTATTCCAAATAGATAAAGCTTGCTTGGTTTCTTTTACATCATGCACCCTAAAAAATTTTACACCTCTTTCTATAGAAGCTATAGCAAGAGAAATAGATCCAGGCAATCGATCTGGTGGTTTTGCATTTGTAATTCTTCCTATTATAGACTTTCTGGAGGCTCCTATCAATATGTGAGATTTTAAAGAATGTAATAATGGTAAGTCTTTAAAAATCTTTAAATTATGTTTATCATTTTTTCCAAAGCCTATGCCAGGATCAATTAATATATTTTTTTCTTTTATACCTTCTTTAATAGCATAATTTCTTTTTTCTTCTAAATATTTCATAATTTCAAAAGACACATTTTTATATATAGGCCTAGTTTGCATATTATTAGGATCTCCTTGCATATGCATTATAATTAGTCCTACTTTACTTTTAGATATGATTGCTGCTGCTTTATTATCAGAAAGTGCTGAAATATCGTTTATTATACTTGCTCCTGCATCTATTGCGACCTGCATAGTAGAGGAGTTTCTAGTGTCACAAGATATAGGTATATTATATTTAGACAGTTCTTTAATAATAGGGATTACCCTTTTCTGTTCCTCTTCTATACTAATTTTTATTGATCCAGGTCTAGTAGATTCTCCCCCAACATCAATTATGCTTGCTCCATCCTCATACATTTTTATAGCTTTTTTTACAGCTTTACTGATATTAGGAACATTAATAGAATCTTGAGAAAAACTATCAGGAGTAATATTTAAAATACCCATAATATGAAACTTATTATTTTTAAAGCCTAAAAAATTCTTAGGTTTATGAGCATATATTGTTAGTAATTTTTTAATCTCATTCTTATTAAGATAATTACTATTCCATGATTTCTGGTCTTTAGTCGAATATAGAACAGGAATATTATTTAACTTTTTATTATGACATTGAATTTCAAAATTAAGAAATCCTATATCTTTCCCTGCTAATGGCATAGCTTTACTAACAGAAATTAAATATTTAGCATCTTTTCCATACACTAAGTTTCTTGGTATAATGATATATTTATTCACAATAATATATTAAAAATTAATTATGTTTCATGTGGACGCGGGTTATTAGTATCATTTTTTTTAATTGATTGATTTTTTTTAGAGCCTAAAGAAATATTTTCAGTATTTGTATTAGTTCTATTAACCTCTTTATCATTTAAAATATTACTAATATCTTCTGCAGTTAATGTTTCATATTCTAATAAGCCTTTAGCTATTTTATGCAAATCATTAATTTTTTTTGTTAAAATATTTCTAGAAGTTTTTTCTCCAATTTCAACTATTTTTCTTACTTCTTCATCTATTATTCTTGCTGTTTCATCCGACATATTTTTCTGTTGCGTTACGGAATGACCTAAAAAAACTTCTTCTTGATTTGTTTCATACCTTAGAGGTCCTAATTTATCAGAAAAACCAAATTCCATAACCATTTTTCTAGCTAAGTTTGTAGCTTGTTGAATATCATTTCCTGCACCAGTAGTAATATTTTTTTTACCATATATTAATTCTTCAGCAACTCTGCCTCCAAACATTGAGGCAATTAATGCCTCTAATTCTGATCTAGTTTGTGAAAGTTTATCCCTTTCTGGAAGCCACATAGTAACACCTAATGCTCTTCCTCTAGGAATGATAGTCACTTTGTGAAGAGGTTCATGTTGTTCTATATTTAGCATTACTAGTGCATGTCCAGCTTCATGATAGGCAGTCATTTTTTTTTCATCTTCAGACATAACCATCGAGCGTCTTTCTGCACCCATCATAACTTTATCTTTAGCCTGTTCAAGTTCTATCATGCCTACATTTAATTTGTTTTTTCTTGCAGCTAGTAATGCAGCTTCATTAATAAGGTTTGCTAAATCTGCTCCTGAAAAACCTGGTGTGCCTCTAGCAATAATTCTTGGATCTACATTTTTAGCAAGAGAAACATTTTTCATATGAACTTTTAATATTTTTTCTCTTCCTAATATATCAGGATTTGGAACTACAACTTGTCTATCAAATCTACCTGGTCTAAGTAGTGCTGGATCAAGTACATCAGGTCTATTTGTGGCAGCAATTAAAATTACACCTTCATTTGTTTCAAATCCATCCATTTCAACTAAGAGTTGGTTTAACGTTTGTTCTCTTTCATCATTCCCTCCTCCTAAGCCAGCGCCTCTGTGTCTTCCAACGGCATCTATCTCATCTATAAATATAATACAAGGTGCATTTTTTTTCCCTTGCTCAAACATGTCTCTAACTCTACTTGCTCCTACTCCTACAAACATTTCAACAAAATCTGAACCAGATATTGTAAAGAATGGAACATTGGCCTCTCCTGCAACAGCTCTAGCTAGTAATGTTTTTCCTGTACCTGGTGGGCCTACTAATAAAACTCCTTTTGGAATTTTTCCACCTAATTTTTGGAATTTTTGTGGATTTTTTAAAAATTCTATAATTTCTTCTAACTCATCTTTAGCTTCATCTACTCCTGCTACATCTTCAAATGTTATTTTCCCTTGTTTCTCTGTAAGTAATTTGGCTTTAGATTTGCCAAAACCCATTGCACCACCTTTACCCCCTTGCATCTGTCTCATAAAGAATATCCAGACGCCAATGAAAAGAAGCATTGGAAGCCAGTTTAATAGCATTCCTAGTATAGGAGAAACACCCTCATCAAGTGGAGCCGCAGTAACTTTTACTCCACTATCAGTTAGTTTGGTGATTAATGCCGGGTCATTAGGAGCATAAGTAGTAAATGCTTCACCTGTTTGAAAATGGCCTAGAATATTATTTTCTTGAATTGTTACATCATTAATATTGTTTAATTTAACTTGAGAAAGAAACTCAGAATATGGTAATGCAATATCTCTAGTTTGAGAGGTTTTATCTTGAAATAAATTAAAGATAGCTAATAAAAATATAACTATTATAGCCCAAGCAGCTAAATTTTTTCCCATTTTATTCAAAGTTTTCCTCCAATTTTAATATAAATTTATATTATCATATTTTTTAAAAAACTCATGTTCTACATGAGTTATTTTTATATTACTTTTCCAAAAATTACTCTTCCAATATAATAGATGGGGTATTGATACAATTTCTTCAAGTAGTCTAATAGCTGGGATTGTTTTAATAGCATTAAAATTTATACTAGGTTTTTGAATTTTATTCAATTTAATCATTAATAAATAATCTTTTTCACCTAGAGGTCCAATAGTAATATTTGTTTTTTTTGTATTGTTCATTATGATGAATCTTCGGTCCCATAATTTTTTATCGCTTATTAAATTATTAAGCTTAATAGAATTATCTAATTGTCGAGACATTATTATAGAGTCGCTATTTATCTTTATATAAACCCCTCCTACGGTAGTGTTTTTATTCACGGAACCAATGATGTTTTCAACTACTCTATTAATTATATTATTTTTTCTAGGATATTTTTTTCCACCAATTATTCTAATTAAAGCATTTAAAAGTTTTTTTTGAAAAAGATTAGGTAATTTTATGAAATCGCTTAATGATACTTCGCAAACACCAATTTCATTAAATTTAATGCTATTCTTCATATTATTATAAATAATTTTATCTATACCAAGTTTCAATTTACTAAAAAGAATTATACTTTTATTAAAGCTATCAAACATATTGCTACGTACGAGTAATTTACGTATCTTAGACCGAGAATATTTCATATCTAAGTTTGAAGGGTCTTCTATCCAAGGTACATTATTTTTTTCACATATTGCTATGAGTGTTTTTTTTCTAGTATTAAGTAAGGGCCTAATTAGATTTAGAGGCCCACAAGAGGTAAGGATTGTAATTTTTTGCTGCATGCAACTCAAGCCATCTAAGCCACTATTTGACTGTAATCTTAAAATAAAAGTTTCTACTTGGTCATCTGCATGGTGAGCTAATAATATATTGTTACATTTATATTTGTTACATGCTTCACTTAAAATATTATAACGCGCAATTCTTGCAGATTCTTGTATTTTTGTTTTAGGTTTTTCTTTAACCCACTCTAATGTATAATGATCTATTTTTAAGGTATTCATAATATTTTTAACATGCTTGGCTTCTTTTGCAGCATTTTTTCTTAATTGGTGGTCTACTGTAAAAGCAATGAGTTTATAATTATATTTATGTTTGAATTTGTTTGCAATAATAGCTAAAGCTAGACTATCTGCTCCGCCTGATATTCCTATAGCAATATTCTTTTTTACAAAAATATTTCTATTGTTTTTAATAAACTTCTCAAAATTAATTG
>DQLC01000009.1 GCA_015660425.1 Alphaproteobacteria bacterium | reverse complement strand
CTTTGAGCCCTTTGCAAACCTTCTAAATAAAGAACCTGAGTTAATCTTCGATATATCTATCCAATTTTTTAATGAAATTACGGGACAATATTGAGTATTGTCAAAGTAGGGTAGTGCTTTAATTGATCCTTCACCAAATTGATCTGTTTTAGATCTTCTAATATTAATTTTTAAGCCCTCAGGAACAAAATCAAGATCATCGTAGTCTAGTGAAACTATCTCATTTCTTCTGAAACCTCCGGAAAAGCCAATTAGAATTATCGACCTGTCTCTTAATTTTTTAATTTCCTCTTTTTTTTGTTGATCTATTACATCAATTATTACTTTTAAAGCACTGATTAATAAGGGTTTTTTTCCTTTTTGAATACTCCCTTTTCGACGCTTTATACCCATTATATTTTCAATAATTGCAGGATGTTTTGTATCTAAATAATACCCTTTTAACTTATGAATAACGCCTATTGATACTAACCTACGCTTTAGAGTGCTCATTTTAGCGTCTTTTGTTGATAAATGTGTTAAGTACAATGAAACTATTTTAGGTTCTGTTGGAATAGTTTTAAAACCGTTCTGTGCACAAAATAATCCAAAATCTTTGAAGTCTGACTTATAAGCTCTCACAGTGTTACTAGCTTTTGAGCTCTGTAGGTTTAATAATGTTTCTTCTTGTAAAGCCTTTATATCAGTAATTATATCATTCATATCTATTACTATTGATAACCATTAATTATCGTTAATAATATACTAACAAATTTTATATGTCAATAAATATAATTAATATTTAATAAAAAATTTATCCCCATTATTCACAGAGAAACAACTAATTAAAAGAATCAACTAAATAGTGATACATACAACTTAGTAGATAATATAGATTGGTAATTAACTTAAGAGGCAACTCTTAACTGGCCATCCAGAGAAAAACTGAAAGGTTCAAGCCTGGAGGGCAGAAAACCCTGCAAAGCAGCGCTAAACATGTGGGGTGGTCGGTTTGGCGGTAGCGACTACAACGACGAACCAAAACTTCTGGTCTTTACACTGTAAAAAGTGTAGAGATTCAGGGTTTTTTTAATATGTCTAAGTTTTCAGGAACTAAGTTTCAGATAAAAGTGTGGAAATACCTTAAAACAATACCTAAAGGTAAGGTAAAAACCTATAAACAGGTGGCTATAGGCATAAATAGGCCTAAAGCAGCGCGCGCAGTAGCTAATGCATGTGCTAAAAATCCATATGCTCCTAAAGTACCGTGTCACAGGGTTATTAGATCTGATGGCAAGCTGGGTGGTTTTTCTAGTCCTGGTGGGACAAAAACCAAAAAAAAGCTCCTACTAAATGAAGGTTTTTCACTCTAAAAGCTATTAATAACAACGTTTTTGCTTAATTAAGCCCTATTCTATTGATTTTTCTTATATTCACCCTTCAGTTGTACTATATCTGAGCTACTTCTTAAAACAAGGCCTTCTACGGGCGTTTAATCGCTATATTCTATGATTGCATTGCTCTATTTTTTAAGTATATCAACGTTTCTAGATACGCTAAGAATCATTGTTTTATAAGGATTTTTGCCTTGGACTATTTTTTTATCTATTTTTTTTATTTTATTAGGAATTATTACTATGAATACTAATAGATTAAATAATATAAAAAACTTAATAATTTCATGTATTTAATAAGTTAATTTAATGTATTATATTAAGTATTAGTAAATATATTAGACTTATTATTAAAACTGTCTGATAGCAATTTCACGTCTGGATATATAAATGCCACTAAATATAATTATGAACAAACCTAAAAAAGTCCAATTATCAGGGAAATTATTAAAGAAATAATATCCAATAATTATGTTAGTTATAATCTCAAAATAGCTAAATGGAGCTAATTTCGAGGCATCAGCATATTTAAGTGATAATATAAGAAATAGATGGCCAATACAGGCAAACACCCCTATTCCTGCCATCATAGACCACTGATTAAGAGTAGGTTTAACCCAAATAAAAGGGATTACAGATGATATTATCACAAGACCCACTAAACCAGTTAACAAAAGCGTTAACAAAGGATTGTCTGATATACTCAATTTACGAGTAATGATTAAATAAAAACCATACATTACACCTGTACCAAGTGCCGCAAAGCTAGCGAGGTTAAGTTCTACAAAACCTGGTCTAATAACTACTAACGATCCTATAAAACCAATTATTACAGCAGTCCATCTTCTAACACCCACCTTCTCACCTAATATTATGGGTGAAAAAGCTGTTACGATTAACGGAGCTATGAAAGCTAAAGTTAAAGCTTTTGCTAAAGATATTACAGATATTGCGTAAAAGAAACAGATATTAGCACATAGCAAAATTATTCCTCTAACAAACTGTAATTTGGGTTTATCAGTCCAAACTAACTGTTTATTGTAAAAAAAAAACATCACCGGAAGAGTAAAGACAACTGTAAAAAAATACCTTGCCCAAGTAATTTGTAAAACCGGCAAGTCAGCACTTAAATATTTTGCAAAACCATCCATCACAGGAAGCATTACCCAAGCTAATAAGTTGAAAACGATAGCTTTCATAAGCCGGAAGGTACAAGTTAATTAAAGTACTTTAAAGCAAAGAATACGACCAGAGGAACAGTTACAAAAGACATAACCGTAGACACGACTATCATACTAGCTATACTATCAACTATCTTTTTAGGTGAATAAATTGAGCCAACCAAATAAGTTAAGACTGCACTTGGCATCGAACATTGAATTAATAAAGTACCCGCAGCAAAACCCTCAAGATTAAAATATTTTATTATTAAAAAACCAACAATCGGACCAAGAATTACTCTAGCAATTGAAGATATAAATGCTTTTTTAAAAGAGAAAACTTTTAAACGTGTTAGTGCTATCCCCAAAGACATTAAAATTAAAAAAATTGTTGCATACATTAAAAGAAATGTAGTGTTCTCAATAAAAGTTGGTAATTTTATTTTAAAATAAAGTAAAAAAATTGAAATTATAATTGAATAAAAAGGTGGATTTTTAAGTATAATAGAAATATTAAATTTTCTATCAGCAAGAAAAATACCAAAAGTAAAGTGACATAAAATTATTAATGCTGAAATTGCGGCTGCTACTCCTAATCCTTGAGATCCATAAGCAAAAAGGCATATAGGTAATCCCATATTGCCAGTATTAGGCATAATAAATGGTGGAAGTTCACGAATTATATCTTTGGTTTTTAAAAAAAATAAAAAAATAAGACCAATAATAGTAAAAGCAATTATTGCGATTAAATAATATCCAAAATAATTTTTAAATATTCCAAAAGAAATTCCAGTTGATGTTAAACCATATATTATCATTGCTGGTGTACCAACATTAGCAGCAAAATTAGTTATGAATGAGGTGTCTATTTTTGGGTTATTTTTACCTAAATAATAACCAATACCTACTACAAAAAATACAGGGAACAGTACCTCAAATAACTTAAAGTATATGTCCATTAATTATAGAGTCTAATCAATATAGGAAGTTTAAGAATATTTTTATTTTTTTTAAAAATTGAAAGACAATTACTTGAGTTTAGTTCACTTGTTTTATATGTAATAATAACAATAGTTGCTTTATTATTTTTTTTATCAGGTGTTTGAATAATTCTTTTAATTGAAATTTTGTATTTAGCTAATCTATTAGTAATTTCTGATAGTACACCAGGTTTATCTTTAACTTCAAATCTCAAATATAATGAATTTGTGTAATTGTTAACATCATAACATTTTATTGATTTTCGTTTATTACTAGATATTCCAAAAGGGTATTTTATGTTACCTCTAAGAATTGATAGTAAATCTGACAATAAAGAAGAGGAAGTAGGCCCTGCCCCTGCTCCTTGACCCTGTAAAACACTCTCACCAACAGGTTTTCCTAGTAATATAACCGCATTCATTACTCCTCTAACATTACCAATATAAGATTTCTTACTTACTAAACACGGATGAACAGTTTCAAAAAGTTGATTATTAATTAATTCAGATATTCCAAGTAATTTAATGCGCAAGTTTAATTGATTAGCAATTTTAATATCTTT
>DQLC01000104.1 GCA_015660425.1 Alphaproteobacteria bacterium | reverse complement strand
TTTTTTGAATTAGTTACTGGACTATCATATATAAGTGCATTTTTATCACCATTTCCATTTTCAATATGAATATCTAAGCAATTATAGCAGGTATTGAGCTCTGCACCTGGAAACCAATTCCAAAATGGAGGATTAGATTGATCTAAAACATTATCCCATTTTTTTGTCCAATGAATATTATCAGCTCTGCTTTCCCAAAATTTATATGGGTTTTGTTTCCATTTATTATATTCTTTATTATAGGACGTAAAGTTCTTTCTATTTTTTTAAGTAATAGTAAAAAAAAGGCGCTAATTTATTGAATTAGCGCCTTAAATATTTTAATTAAATTTTTATTAACGCCTATTTCCCAGCAACATAAGAAGCATAATAAATAAATTAATAAAATCTAAGTATAGTTTTAACGCTCCCATAACAGCTTTTTTTACTTGAGTCTCTCCTTCTTCTCCTGCTACATACATTTCCTTGAGGGTTTGAGTGTCATAAGCAGTTAAGCCTGTAAATATTAATACTCCAACTATACTAATAATGAATTGCATCATGGTTGATTGTAAAAATATATTTACTACCATAGCAATAATGATTCCAATTAAACCCATTATTAAAAAAGAACCAAAATTTGCTAATGATTTTTTTGTAGTATAACCATATATGCTTGCAGCTAGAAATGTTGATGATGAGATAAAAAATACACGAGCAACTGACTCCGTCGTATACGTCATAAAAATGCTTGCAAAAAATATGCCATAACAGGCAGATAAAACCCAAAACATATTCTGAGCTGTACTAGCTTTCATAGTATTTATTCTGCTAGCAAGAAATAAAACTATTCCTATTGGAGCAATCATAGCAATAAATGATGCTGGAGACCTCATGATATTTTGACCTAATTCGGTGGTAGGCAGAAAAAATGCAATACTACCTGTTATTGCTAATCCAATAGTCATATAAGCATAAATTTTTTGCATATAAGAACGAAGCCCTGCATCTTCATTGCTAAGGCTAGTGGCTTTTGATTGTATTTGAGGGTTATTAGTAAAATGACCAATTTTCATGATTAGTAAACTCCTTTAATTAACAAAGTATATGCATTTGCATAAGATTATCTTTATAATTTCATAATATCTTATATATTGGAAAAAATCTATATTTTACAAGTTAAATAATAAAATTTTAAATTCAAATGAGGCTAATATTTATGAATAAAAATACTGTTTTTAAATTTTCAGAAGAAGATATTATTAAAAATCTTAAAAAAATAGATGGGTGGTTTTTAAAAGAAGATTTAACATCTATATCTAAAACTTTTATTTTTAAAGATTTTAAAGTGGCATTTTCATGGATGACTTCTATTTCGATAGAAGCTGAAAAGTTAAATCATCATCCTGAGTGGAGCAATGTTTACAATAAAGTAGAAGTTAATTTATCTACTCATGATGTTTTAGGACTTTCTAAAAAAGATTTTTTAATGGCAATATATATGGATCAAGAATTTATGAGAATGAAATAGAGTAAAATGCAAAAATTTCTTTCTATATTTAATTTACATAATACACCTTTGTTTCCATTATTATTTGGAATAGGTGGAGCAGTTCCTTTCATTTTTCTATCTTTAGGCATATGGACTTTTACGTATGAATTTAAATTAATAGCGTTGTATAATTTAATAAATTATTCAGTGATTATTTTGTCATTTATTGGAGCTATACATTGGGGTGCTGCAATGGTTAGAAATGATAAAGATTATAAGCCATATTTGATTTCTATAATGCCAGCTTTATCAAGTTGGTTTTTAATTATAGGGTTTATAGTAAATTATATGGTTATCTTCATTATTTTAATAATTTTATTTTTATTTATGTTTTTTATAGATATTCAAGCTGTAAGAGAAGGAAAACTTCCTCAATGGTATTTACCTATGAGAAAATTTGTAACAATTATAGTTTTGTTGTCTTTAGGCTCTGTAAGTATAGCAATTAATATAAAAGTTATTTAGCATCTTTTTTTTTAATGTGATCCAAGTAGAGAATAATCATAGTAGTTATAATAATTATAAAAGACCCAATTATAGCATTAATATACGGAATTTCATTAAATAGAATGAAACCATATAAAGCAGCAAAAATAAGCCTAGTATAATCAGCAGGCATTACGATAGTTGCTGCCCCTAACCTTAAGCCCCATATAGTGAGCATTTGGGCAATAGTTCCACATATAGCTGCAAATAGAATTAGTAATATTTGATAAATATTTAGAGGATTCCAAAATATATAACATGGAATAATTAATCCTATAGTAGAAATTACCCCATAATAGAATTGTATACTTAATGTTGATTCGCTTGATGATAAAGATTTTACTGTAAGTTTCACGCAGCTTACAAAGAAAGCGCCTAGTAGAGCTAAACTAGCTGAAAAATATGAAATACTATTATCATTGCTTGGGTCTATTATGATAACAACGCCTACAAAACCAAATATAATTAGTAATATTCGTAAATATCCAGGTTTTTCTCCTAGAAATAACATTGCAAGAGGCACTAAAAATAAAATTCTTGTAAAACCGAGTGTTACTGCAGTAGCTAAAGGCATTAGTGATAATGCTGTAAAGCCTGCCATTATGGCACCTATGCCTAAAAAGCCTCTTAAAAGGTGCATAGAAAATCTTTTAGTAGATATAATTTTTATTGGATTATTTTTTATAATTAATGGAACAATTATTATGAATCCAAAAATACATCTAAAAAATGCTATTTGAAAAGGGTGCAGTTCTGAGGTTAAATACTTTACTATTGTCCCCATAATTGGAAAAGTAGCAGATGCTAAAAGAATAAAAATAAACCCTTTAATATTAGGGCTTAATTTATCCCAAAAATAATTAAATTTTTTTAGTGATAGCATTTATTAATTAATCACAACTTAGAATTATTTTTCCTGCATTCTTCCTACTTAAGAGATATTCTAGTGCTTTACTAGCTTCTTCTAATTTAAATACTTTTCCAATTTTAGGCTTTAATTTATCTTTTTCATAAAGTTTCATTAATTTAATAAAGGAATCTCCAATTAGTGTAGGATTTATAAATGCATATTCTCCCCAATACAATCCAATTGCAGAGGCGCTTTTAAGAAGTAGTCTATTTGCAGGAATTTTAGGTATTTTCCCTCCTGCAAAGCCAATAATGAGGAATTTTCCTTCCCAGGCTAAATTTTTTATAGCATCATCAGCTGTTTCTCCCCCAATCATGTCAATCACTAAATCTATCCCATCAGGAGCAATATCTTTTAGGCTATGCCTAAAATTTTCTTTATTATAGTTTATAGTCTGATTGGCTCCATGTTCAATACATGTATTACATTTTTCATCACTTCCTGCTGCAGCTATAGTTTTAGCTCCATACGCTGCTGCAAGTTCTACTGCGGCTAAGCCTACTCCGCCAGCTGCTCCTATAATTAAGCAAGTTTGGCCTTTTTTTAGGTTTCCTTTCCAATCAGCAGCTCCAAATGCCGTTCCATAAGCAACTGGAAAAGAAGCTGCAGTAATAAAGTCCATGCTCTTAGGTATTTTATATACATTTTCTGCAGGCATAACAATTTCATTACAATATGTTCCATATTTAGCAATTCCAATTACCCTATCACCAATTTTATGATTTAAAACTTTCTTACCAGTTTCTATAATAGTTCCTGACAATTCTAATCCAGGAGAAAAAGGGGGACGAGGCCTTTCTTGATAGCGACCTTTTATTACTAATGTATCAGCAAAATTTACCCCTATATTTTCTACCTTAATTCTTACAGATACTTTATTTATTAAAGGAGAATCTAAATGTTCTAAAATTAAATTTTCTGGACCACCATATTTATTTACTATCATTCTTTTCATATAAAATATCCTTAAAATTACTTTATAATTTTTTGAAAGCAGATATAACCTTTATAAAGTTTTATTTATTTAATTATATATATAAATAAATTATTTTGTATTTTTAATATATTAAGCTTTATGTGATTTATGTTTTTTTTTTAGCTTTATATTAATAATTATTTTATGTATTTTAAAGTAGGTATATCAAATTATAATTTATAAGAAATAAGTATATGTATAGGTGTTTTTCTTTAATAATTTTTACGTTTTTGTTTTTATTGCAATCATATGTCTTAGCTGAAGATTATACTACGCTTGGAACATATGGGGATTGGCAATCAATGTACTGGAATACAGAAGAAGGTTTGATATGTAGTATTATTTCTGAACCAATAAAGGAAGAGGGCAAGTATTCTAAACGTGGACAAGTTTATGCACAAATAGCAAAAAATAAAGGCAGTAAAGAGTTAGGAGTTGTATATTTTGAAGCAGGTTATTCTTTTAAAGAAAAATCAAAGGTGAGTGTAAATATAGATTCAAAACATACATTTAATTTAGTTACGGATAAGCAAGTCGCCTGGACCTCAACTACAGACGATGATAATTTATTAATCAAATATATGAAGCTAGGAACCAAAATGGTTGTTAAAGGGGTTTCTTCAAGAGGCACAAACACGATAGATACATATTCACTAAAAGGATTTATTGCAGCATATAAAGCTATGAATAAAATTTGCAAATAATGTCTGAAAATTTAGCTATAAATTCTCTTTTAAAGGAGGACCTTAAACAATATATTGTCAAATTAGGAGAAAAACAATATAGGGCCAAGCAATTATGGAGATGGATATATGTTAATGGTGTTAAATCTTTTAATGATATGTCTGACATAGGAGTAAATTTAAGAAATAAATTAAATTATGAAGTATCTTTTAATAGATTAGATGCAGATACACATCAGATTTCTGAGGATGGTACGCAAAAGTGGCTTTTCTCTCTTAAAGATAAAAGAAAAATAGAGACTGTTTTCATACCTGAAGCAGATAGAGGAACTTTATGTATATCTTCTCAGGTGGGATGCACTTTATCATGCTCTTTTTGTCATACGGGTACAATGGCTTTAGTTCGAAACTTGACAGCAGATGAAATTGTTGGACAAGTATTGTCAGCCAAAGATAGTTTATTTGATTGGGGAAGCAAAAATAGAAAAATTACAAATATTGTGTTTATGGGTATGGGAGAACCTTTATATAACTATCAGGAAGTCACCAAAGCTATAAAAATTTTACTAGATAATGAGGGGTTATGTTATTCTCGTAGAAAAATAACTTTATCTACGTCAGGTGTAGTGCCTATTATTCAAAAATTAAAAAAAGAATTAGATGTAAGCTTGGCTATAAGTTTGCATGCAGTTAATGATAAATTAAGAAATGAGCTAGTTCCAATTAATAAAAAATGGCCTATTAAAGAACTATTGTCAGTTTTAGAAGTTTATCCAGGGGTTAATAATGCCAGACGTATTACCTTTGAATACGTCATGCTAGACGGTGTAAATGATTCTATAGTTGAGGCTAAAAAATTAGTTAGTCTTCTTAAGCCGATACACGCTAAAGTAAATTTAATTCCATTTAATCCATGGCCGGGCAGTATTTATAAATGTTCATCAGAACAAACTATTAAAGATTTTGCTGATGAAATTTGCAATAATGGGGGTATAATAGCAACAGTTAGGCATGCAAGAGGGCAGGATATTCAAGCTGCATGTGGGCAATTAAAAAGTAATAGTGAACGCATAGGAAGAGAAAAAATAAAAAATATTAATACCACTTAAATATATTAAAGATATTGTTATTATTAATTAATATAAGTAGGAAAATAAATGTCAAAAGTTAAGAAAGTTGTTTTAGCATATTCTGGCGGTTTAGATACTTCAGTTATTTTAAGATGGTTGCAAGAAGTATATGAATGCGAAGTAGTAACTTTTACTGCAGATATTGGACAAGGTGAAGAAATCGAACCTGCTAGAGCTTTAGCTAAAGCAATGGGTATAAAAGAAATTTATATTGAAGATTTAAAAGAAGAATTTGTTAAAAATTATGTGTTTCCTATGTTTAAAGCTAGCGCAATTTATGAAGGTACTTATTTGTTAGGGACAGCTATAGCTCGCCCTTTAATTGCGAAAAGACAAATAGAAATAGCAAAAGAAACTTCAGCGGATTCTGTCTCACATGGAGCAACTGGTAAAGGAAATGACCAAGTAAGGTTTGAACTTGGATATCTTGGTTTAAATCCAGACATCAATATTATTGCTCCTTGGAGAGAATGGGATTTAGATTCTAGGACAAAATTAATTGAGTGGGCGGAAAAAAGAAATATTACTGTGCCAAAGGATAAAAGGGGAGAGCCTCCATACTCAACAGATGCTAATTTGTTACATACTTCATATGAAGGAAAAGCCCTAGAAGACCCATGGGTTTCAGCTGATGAAGAGATGTTTACAAGAACTGTATCACCAGAATTGGCACCAGATGAAGCAGAAGAAATAGTTATTGAGTTTGAAGAAGGAACTCCAATAGCCGTAAATGGCAAAAGATTAAGCCCGGCTAAGTTATTAGAAGGTTTAAATATTAGAGCTGGTAAGCATGGTGTAGGAAGGGTTGATATTGTTGAAAATAGATTTGTGGGGATGAAGTCTAGAGGTGTATACGAAACTCCTGGTGGAACTATTCTTCATGTAGCTCATAGAGGCATAGAACAATTAATTTTAGATGGGCCATCTATGCTTTTAAGAGATGAGATTATGCCAAAGTATGCATCTTTAATATATAATGGCTTGTGGTTTTCACCTGAAAGAGAAATGCTCCAAGCAATGATAGATAAAAGTCAAAAAAATGTAACTGGAGATGTTAAGATAAAATTATTTAAAGGAAGTTGCAGTTTAGTTGGAAGACGTTCACCAAAAAGTATTTATAATGAGGGTATAGTTACATTTGAAGCAAGTAATAGCTATGATCAAAAGGATGCAGATGGTTTTATAAAATTGAATGCTTTAAGGTTAAAACAAAGAAAACGAATAAAATAATAATTATTTGAATGGGCTACCTAATAATAATTCAAATAAAAGATTTCTAGCAAAATGCAAAACTATTATTAGAATTACAGGAGAAATATCTATTCCTCCTAAATTTGGTAATATTTGTTGTATTGGGGATAATAGAGGGTTAGTAAGTTTGTGTAATGCGTAATTAATCTTCCATATAAATTTATTTTGTGTGTTAACGATGCTAAAGGCAATTAACCAGCTCATTATTACTTGTAATATTAAGGCCCAAATTATAAATGTAACAAGGCTATCAATTAAAATTAACATCGATTGCATATTTATTTCCAAATTATTATTACTTTATATTATTATAAATTATATATTTTCTAAACTAATTTAATAAAATTTACTAAATATTTTTTTATAGTAAGAACCTATAATTACGATAATTAAATAGAGCAATAAGCCAGCTTATTATGACTTGTAGTATTATAATAAAAAATAAAAGATCTATCACACTGTTTTATAAGGTAAAATATTGCATTCATGTTTTTTTCCTCCCAAAATATGAACCAATTAAGGCAATTGCAAGGTTGGGTACTACTCCAACTAGTCCTGCATGAAACCCAAAAACCTTGCCCTTAGATATAAAACTGAAATCTAAATAGGGTATAGACAGTGCAATAATAGTTCCACATATTATACCCCAAAAAACAGGTTTTGCTTTCAGCCAAATAAAATGTATGCCTAACATAAAAGCAGGAGAAACTTGTATCATTAAATCTAGTTTTCTATCCATTAGTTTAACCAATGATGTATTATCTTTTAGAATAATTGCAAATACAATCATAAGGGCAAGAAAACCCCAAGAACAAAACTTGCCGACTAAAATAAGAGACTTTTCGTTAGGAGTTTTTTTAAAAATTTTTGCATAGATGTCTTTGGTAAACATTGAGGATATAGTCAATAAAGCAGAATCCGCAGTAGACATCATCGCTGCTAATATAGCAGCTAAAATAACAACGCTTAATCCATAGCCCAATAAGGAATATTCCTGAACTTCTCTTAAAACCTGACCAAATACTTGATCAGTTGCTGTTCCTTCTAATCCTGATATATATGCCAATGCCATTATTCCGGCTATCACGCTTATTATCATAGTTGGTATGGGCATAAATGCCATTACAGCAAGGCTTTGCTTTAAAACTTTTTCAGATTTAGCTGCATATATTCTCTGGATTGCCTGAGGATATAGAGAAAGACCAAATCCCAAAATAATAATGTAGCTTAACCATAGTCTACAAGTTTGAGAATCAGGTACTAAGGATTTTCTAGTATTATTAATATCATCCATATTAGCTATAATTGCAGTTGCTTTAGATAGCGGGCCAAATTTATCAAATAATATTATTAGCAAGACGGTAAAACCAACTAAAAGTATTACCCCTTGTATAGCATCTGTCCATGCAACGGCACGCAGTCCTCCCATTGTTCCGTAAATAACTATTATAGTAGCGAGTACAAGTACTCCTGCTATATAAAATGAACCTCCGGTATCTCCAGAAATTCCTTGCATTGCTCTTCCCATAGCCATTAGTTGGGCGAGTAAATAATTACTTAGAACTGCTATCCCAATTATGGTTATTATTAGGCTTAATTTTTTATAGTTGTAGCGGTGCTGAATATAATCAGCAGGAGTTAAAAAATTGTATTTTTTAGACAATCTGTGGAGTTTAGGTGCGAATAATAGATAGCAAACCACTATACTGGTCATAAAATGTATGCTTAGTATCCATGCATAACCTATACGATAAGTAGCACCAGTAAATCCAAAAAAAGTATTTCCACTATATTGTGTAGCGAAAAGAGTAAGAAATAAAATACCTATACCCAGACCTTTTCCAGCTAGATAAAAGTCACTTAATGTATCTTCTTTTCTCGATTTTTTAGCAAACCATCCGATAAGCAAAAGTGAAAGCAGGTAAATAGAGATAAAGGTCCATGCACCATATCCTAACGGAAGAAGATTATTCATTATTCTTCATCACTTGATGAAGTAAACAGAATATAAGCAGTTAGACAAGAAGCTAGCAACGAACACAGTACAGCAACAGCAACCCAAGCAGGAACTCCTAAAATTAGTGATCTAGAATCCTGAGGCCAATACCAAGGTATTCCTATTGCGATTAAGATAATATATAAAAAAACGTAAAAATTATTCTTGGTCATTATCTTTTGCATTTACATACTTTTTTTCTAATTTAAAATAGTCATCAAAACCAATAACTTTTTGCATTTCTTTAAAAGACATTAACATATTTTCATTATTAATATTATTTTTAAAATTTTCTAGTACTGTTTTTGTGGCTTTCATGGCTGCTGATAAGATTGTTAGAGGATATGCCGCAATACTATAACCCATTTTTTCTAATTCTTTTGGTTCTAACAAAGGAGTATCTCCTCCTTCCACAATATTGA